>JBJERK010000389.1:0-1750 GCA_051882255.1 Ruminiclostridium sp. | reverse complement strand
CTGATTGAAGAATGGAAGGCAGAACGCTGAAAATACTTGAAACCGTTGTTGACGAGTATATCCGTACAGGCGAGCCTATCGGTTCAAAGGCGGTGCAGGAGCTTCTTGATATACAGGTTTCCTCGGCTACCATACGAAACGAAATGGCTTCCTTAGAGCAGCAGGGCTATCTTGAACACCCCCACACCTCGGCGGGCAGAGTTCCTACCTACAAGGGCTTCCGTCTTTATATCGACCGCATAGCCCAGCGGCAGCTTCCGGTTGAGGAGCAGCAGATTATCGATGAAATGTTTGAAAACTCGGAAAACCTTTCCGACGAGGTCATTATTGAAAACGCCACAAGGGCGCTGGCGGACTTTACAAAGTGCGCTATCGTACAGGCGAATGAAGCAAGCAGATTTTCGGTTATAACAAAGGTTGAGGTAATCCCCACGGGACGGAGAATGTACGTTCTGCTTATGATAACCTCGGGAGGCGGAATTAAAAACCGGCTCTGCCGCCTGTCCTTCGACCTTACCCACGAGCAGATGGACTTCTTCCAGCGGTTCGTAAACGAAAACCTTAAGGGCGTAAATCCCGAGGACATTTCGGAAGAGTACCTTAACGGACTTGCGGGTGCGCTGGGAAGCTATATGATGTCTCTTTCGCCGCTGATTAAAGGCCTTGCAGATCTTTCGGCGGATATGATAAGTGATAAGATTAGGATTGAGGGAGAAGAAAATCTGATTGAAAATCCCGAGCTGAAGGGAACGGAAATTGCGGCGGCGCTCCGGCGGAAGGACGAATTTACAAAGTTCTTCGACAATACCTTTTCCGGCATAAACGTGCTTTTCGGAAAAGAGGACGAAACCTTCGTAATTTCAAATTCCAGCATGATTACGGGAAGCTACAGCAAGGGCGGCGAAAAAGCGGGAAGCTTTGGCGTTATCGGCCCCTTAAGACTCGAATATAAGAAAATTATACCTTATATTGAATATTTCACCAGCAAGGTTACAAACCTTCTTTCAAGGGAAGAGGAGGACGCAGAGCTTGCTGCAATAGAAAAGGAGGCAAAGAATTTTGAGCAGGAATAAGGAGAAAGAAACAAAGGAAAATGAAACAGAAGAAATCAAGGAGGAACAGGAAGTAAAGGAGGAGTCACAGCAGGAAACCGAAGAAAAGGCGGAAACTGCCGAAAGCGGTGAAGCTGCTCCCGAAAAGGATAAGAAGGACGAGGAGATAGCGAAGCTTAAGGACCAGCTTTTACGGAATATGGCGGAGTACGATAACTACCGCAAGAGAACAGCAAAGGAAAAGGCTGACCTTATGCCGGACATCACCGCAAGAATTGTAGGGGAGTTTCTTCCGGTAATGGATAACCTGGAAAGAGCTCTTGAAACCGAATGCAGCGATGAAAACTACAAGACCGGCGTAAAGATGATTTATGACAGCTTTATGTCAACCCTTGATAAGCTGGGAGTTGAAAAGGTTCCCACAGAGGACTTTGATCCGGCTATGCATCAGGCTGTACAGCAGGTTCAAAGCGACGAGCTTGAAAGCGGAAAAATCGCTTCGGTTTTCCAGAACGGTTACAGAATAGGAACAAAGGTGCTAAGGTTCGCAATGGTTGCGGTTGTTGCGTAATGCAAACAAAAAATTAAACTAATATATAATTTCAGGAGGCAATTATTATGGGAAAGATTATTGGTATTGACTTAGGTACGACAAATTCCTGCGTATCGGTTATCGAGGGCGTCGAGCCCACAGTTAT
>JBJERK010000388.1:0-1751 GCA_051882255.1 Ruminiclostridium sp. | reverse complement strand
TTCACCGTCTTTGAGGAACTGGGAATAAGATATGGCGCAGCAGGAGAGAATATAGCGGCAGGACAGCGCAGCGCAAGCGAGGTTATGGAAAGCTGGATGAACTCTTCCGGTCATAGACAGAATATCCTCAGCAGCAATTTCAGGAAAATTGGCATCGGACTTTATAAATCTCCTGACGGCTACGGATATTACTGGGTTCAGATTTTCTCTGATTGATAATAATGTGCTTGAGTTTCTTGAATTGGTGATTATCAACAAAATTTATTCATAATATTTTCTGTTAAAGGGTAAATTTTCTATTGTATTATACATAATTCCGTGTTATAATTTCTTATGCAGTTTTTATGCATAAATTATAAGCGGAAAGGAAATTTACTATTATGAAAAAACAGATTGCAGCCCTTCTTCTTACTGCGGCAATGCTTACTGCTCCCGCCATTATCGACAATCCCGCAGCAACACCCTTCTGCATAACAGCAGAAGCTTCTTCGGCAAAGCTCGCAAAGCCCACTTCGCTTAAGGCTTCTGTTTCCGGAAAGAAAATTACGTTAAGCTGGAAAAAGGTAAGCGGCGCAGAGGCTTATCGTATTTATCAGTATGATTCTTCCAAGAAAAAATACGTTAAGGTTAAGGACGTCACAAAGAATAAAACTACAATAACAGTCAAAAAAACCGGTACATACAAATTCAAGGTAAGCTCCCTCGATAAGCAGGACGGAAAATTTGTTGTAGGCAACGGCGCTACCGTCAAGGCAACGGTGAAAAGTTCTTCAAAGAGCAGTTCCTCAGAGCTTGATAAAGTTTTCAGCGGACTTAAGTGGGGTATGAGCAAGGATGAATTAATTAAAAAGAAAAAAATCAATAAATATTCTATGAGCGGCAGTACTCTCTTGTGGGAACAGTCCGATGATTTGGTATATATTTACCAAATCAAGGATAACAAGCTCACCGCTTACGGATTCTGCTACTGGTACTCCTCTGCAAATTTAAAGAAGGCAAAGAATATGTTTGAAGACAATGGCTGGACCTTAATGACTAAGACTCCCCAGATTGAAACGCAGGACGGATTCACGTTTAATATGCTGTTTTACACAAAGGATTATTGCTTGGGTTCTGTTGCCTACGATTCGAACAAACAGATTGTAGTAGCGATTGTTGCGGAATTATGAAACAATAATGATGAAATCCCCGATTTAAGGTCGGGGATTTTGCTTTAACTGCTGATTATATGAAAATGAAAAACCGCAGACTGCACAAAACAATCTGCGGATTTTGCTGGAGCTGATAATCGGAATCGAACCGATGACCTCATCCTTACCAAGGATGTGCTCTACCGACTGAGCCATATCAGCACCATTACGAGTACTAATTATAGCACGTCGTAATGGATTTGTCAATACCTTTTTGCAAAAAATTCAACAATTTTCGTCGGAAATTTTCTTATACTTCTGTTTTGTAGCCATTCCGCCGCGGATATGGCGCTCCTGCTTGTTCTGCTCTAAGATTTCCTTTACCTTTTTATGAAGCTCGGGATTTACCTTTTCAAGTCGTGTGGTAATATCCTGATGAACCGTGCTTTTGCTTATTCCGAATACCTTCCCTGCATTTCTTACAGTAGCTTTGGTTTCAATTATGTACTTTGCGAGGCTTACACATCTTTCCTGTTTTGTTCCGTAGGCGGTATAACCCGCCTCTGCATACTTAATCTTTGACATGGTATCGCCCCTCCAAATTTTTGATTTATCCAATTT
>JBJERK010000387.1:0-6668 GCA_051882255.1 Ruminiclostridium sp. | reverse complement strand
CCTCTGTTTCCTCTAATTTAAGGTCGGGCAGGTAGGTTTCCGTCCTCTCGTCAAGAATATAGCGTATTCCGTTTTCGATTTTAGTTTTGGGTAAATATTCCTGCATAAAAACACACCTTTCATAATTTTTTGAAGCTTGACACTATTGCGGCTATGATTTGCAATACAGTATAAAAACGCTTATGGCAGCAGCTTTATCTCGCCTGTTGCAAATATTATGTTTTCTCCAAGAGCAATCAGCGCTTGCCCTAAAGACGCCACCCAGAACGTTAAGGTTGCGAATAACAGGCTTCCTATAAACACCAGTATCTCCGCTACCCACGCAGAAAAGCCGTGATTATAGAATTCCGTGCTTATGAACTGAATCACGCTGATAACTGCGAACGCAATGCCTGCGATGTGAACAAAAATTCCCACAAATGGTATGCCCTCAAAAATCAACGCAATCAATATCAATGAATACCCTATCAGATTCAGTATTGCAGATAAGATAAACCCAAGCAGCTTTACAAGAAGCTTAAAGGGAATCAGCAGAATATGTAATAAAGTCATAATATTTCTCTCCCTGATACATATAATTTGGCTTAGTAATACTGTTTAAGGCTATGGTTTACTGCATTAACCTAACCCTTTTACAATACTGCATACATTATGTTCTGTGAGCTAAAGTATAGCATAAAACAATAACGTTGTCAATAGGTTTTTGCAAAAAAATACGATAGTTTTGCAATTTTCTGAAAATTTCTGCTTGTCTATTGAAAAAGAAAACGAAGTGTGATACAATTACTGTATGCAATATAAAAGTTGAGAGGAGCAGGTGAAATGCCCGAAGAAAAAGAAAAAAAGCCCGTACCCGATTATCGTTACGGAAAATACAGCAACTATCAGCGCATTCAGACAAACCGCTATAACAAAGAGAATTATAAGACCATTACCGTCCGCTTTCGCGACAACGGCGATTACTGCGCCCGTGATGATGTAAGGGCGGCGGCTGAGCTTGCGGGAATGAGCACCAACGAATTCTGTCTTCAGGCTCTATTAAAGGAAGCTCAGAGAGTTTTTGACGAGCAGAAAAATAGGAGTTGACAAAAGCGGAATTATCGGATATAATATGGGTGATGGAAGTTATCCGTTAGCTTTCGTTAGTGTGGCTGACACTTTAGGGGCACGTTCGTAAGAACGGGGCGTATCCGAAACTCTGTTGCTAATACCTATCGTCGTTACTTTAGGTGCTTTTTTAGGAGATGGTCGTCCGGAGCGACTATAAAAATCAGCCTTTATATGAAATTAAGCCTACAGCGGTTGCTGTGGGCTTTTTTCGTTGTGCTTTTGAAAATATTTGAATTTGTATTGACAAAATCGGATTTATAGGATAGCTTTATTGATTTTCCGGTAACAAAATACCGTTCCGATAAACAAATTTTTTGCCGTCAAAACCCAATATTAAAACTTTTGCATGGCAAAATGCACAAAAATTGAAAAAAATACCCTGTTATAACAAAAAAATCCACAAAAAAGCTTGATTATTTGTTACACATGAGTTATAATAAATTTGTAAATTTATCTTCGGAAGTGATATATACCGTGTCATGCGGAATTGAAAATAAAGCGGAGCGCCTTCTTGAAAATGCAAGAGGACACCTGGAAACAATAAACCGCCATAAGCTGCTGGTTATGAAATACTGCTTCAAGGCGGGGCTTTATAAGCAGGGACTTCTTCACGACCTTTCAAAATACTCTCCCTCGGAGTTCTTCTCCGGAGTAAAGTATTTTCAGGGCGATAAAAGCCCCAACACCGCCGAACGGGCGGAAAAGGGCTACAGCCTTGCCTGGCTTCACCACAAGGGCAGAAACCGCCACCACATGGAGTACTGGATTGACTACGGACAGACGGGAAACAAAGGTATGACGGGACTTAAAATGCCCGAAAAATACGTTGTGGAAATGTTCTGCGACAGGATTGCCGCCTGTAAGGTTTACCACGGCGGCGCCTACACCGACGCAGACCCCTACAACTACTACAAGCGCTCCCGCCCCCACTATATGATACACCCCGAAACCGACAGGCTTCTGCGGCGGCTGCTTTTAATCCTGCGGGATTACGGGGAGGAAAAGGTTTTCGCCTATATAAGGTGCAGGGTTCTGAGAAAGGACTGAAAATGGAGATAATTTTAGGAATTGTGGTAATAGTGCTGCTGCTTTTGTGCCTTGGCGCAGAGCTGGGGCTTATAGCTATGATTTTTGTAGGGGTTCTTTGTGGTGCAGTCCTGATGATGCTGGGCTTTTTCCTGTTTTCCGCCGTAAGGATTATGACCTGCCGTAAAAAAGAGGCGGTTTTCTGTAAAACCGAGAAATTCCCCGGTACAAAGTTCGACCGGGCGGTTTACTCCGTTGACGGGCAGGAGTGCGCCTGCGTTTTCCCCTGCGAGGTTGTTATGAGAAACAGGCTTTACCGCAGCGATAAGGCAGTAAACGTCTATTACAGCGAGAAAAAGAAATATGTTTACGATAAAAACGCCGCAATTACTGTTTTTGCAGGTCTTCTTTCCTGCATGGCGCTGACTGCTGCGGCGGTAATAATACTCTTATAGCGGAAAGGAAGATTGGGTTGTTCTGTCAGGTGGATAGTATCGGGCTTTTCGGGCTTAACGCCTACCCCGTAACTGCGGAAATAAGCGCTGCGCCGGGTATTCCCTCGGTGGATATTGTGGGACTTGCCGACCAGTCGGTTCAGGAAAGCCGCCTTCGTATAAAATCCGCCCTTGCCAACAGCGGAATTAAGCTGCCCCAGCTAAACTGCGTTATAAATCTTTCTCCTGCAAACGTAAGAAAAACAGGCTCTAATTTCGACCTGCCCATACTTACCGCCATGCTTGCTGCTGCGGGAGTTATTCCCGCTGAGCTTTCGGGAAAGGCGTTTATCGGCGAGGTGTCCTTAGGCGGCGACCTCTGCTCCGTACAGGGCGTGCTTGCCATGGCGATAGAAGCGGCGGCAAGAGGCGTCAGGGAGCTTTACGTCCCCTTCCCAAACGCAAAGGAAGCTGCGGTTGTACGGGGAATAAGAATATACGGGGTTAAAACCGTTTCCGCCCTTGCGGCGCACCTTTGCGGGGTAGCTCCCATAAAGCCGGAGCCGCCTACGGAAATTACCGAGGAAAGCTATAAATCCGCCCTTGATTTTGCGGACGTTAAGGGGCAGGACGCAGTAAAGGGCGCTATTGAGACTGCTGCGGCAGGCTTTCACAATATACTTATGATAGGTCCTCCCGGAACGGGAAAAAGTATGATTGCAAAGCGCATACCCACGGTGCTTCCCCGAATGAGCTTCGAGGAAAGCATTGAAACCACCAAGATACATTCGGTTGCGGGAGCCTTAAGCCCCGACAATCCACTTGTTACCTGCCGACCCTTCAGAAACGTAAGCCACACCGCCTCCTCGGTAGGGCTTATCGGCGGCGGAAGCATACCAAAGCCGGGGGAAATATCCCTTGCACATAACGGGGTACTCTTTTTAGACGAGTTCCCCGAATTTGACCGCAAGGTTATAGAAACCCTGCGCCAGCCCCTTGAAAACGGGGAAATAACAATTTCAAGAGCGGCAGGCTCCGTTTCCTACCCCTGCAACATAATGCTTGTGGCGGCGATGAATCCCTGTCCCTGCGGCAACTTCGGAGCGGAGGGGAAGACCTGCACCTGCACAAAAAATCAGATTTCAAACTATCTCGGCAAGATAAGCCGTCCGATACTGGACAGAATAGATATACAGACAGAGGTTTCCTCGGTAAAATACGAGGAGCTTTCGGGAAAGGAGCGCTCGGAATGCTCAGCCGCTATGGCGGAGAGGATTGCAAGGGCAAGAGAAATTCAGCGAGAGCGCTATAAGGGTACTTCCGTCCGCGCAAATTCGGGAATAACCCCCGACCTGCTCCACGAGGTATGCGTGCTTGACGACAAAGCGGAGGAATATCTTAAAAACGCCTTTGAAAAATCGGGACTTTCCGCCCGTGCCTACGACAGGATTTTAAAGGTTGCAAGAACCTGCGCCGACCTTGAAGGCAGCGAAATTATACATAGAAAGCATATTGCAAGAGCAGTAGGCTACCGCAGTCTTGACAGGAAGTACTGGGGCTGACCGCCGGCTGCTCCGAAAGGAGAACAAGAGAGAATGGATAAGCTGAAAATCACAATGCTTGGTGAATTTTCAATATCTTATGGAGAAAACGTTATTACTGAGCAGAGCAAGCGCTCAAAGAAAATGTGGACCCTGCTCCAGTTCCTTGTCGCAAACCACAACAGGGAAATTTCACAAAGCGAGCTTATTTCCCTGCTCTGGGGAGAAAAGGAAAGCGAAAACCCGGTGGGAGCCCTAAAAACCTCCCTTCACAGGCTTCGTGCCTGCCTTTCCGCCCTTAATCTTCCCGAGGGCGTGGAGATAATCGTAAACTCAATGGGAACATATTCCCTCAACAACTGGCTTGAGTGTGATATTGACTTTGATAATTTTGAAACCCTGTATAAAAAGAGTATGCTTGCCCAGTCGGAAAAGGAGAAAACCTCCCTTTATCTGGCTGCAATAGACATATACAAGGGAGATTTCCTGAACAAGTCAAAAACCGACGGCTGGGTAGTGCCGCTTAACGCCTACTACCATTCCCTTTATCTGCGGATTGTTCACGAAACCCTTGAAATTCTTTTCCGGCACAGGTACTACTCGGATTTGCTGTCTATCTGCCGCAAGGCGTTTGAAATTGAGAAGCTGGACGACAAGATACACTATTACTACATAAAGGCGCTCCTTGAAATGGGAGAAAAGGCGGCGGCGAAAACCCATTACACCTATGTAATGGATTTATTCTACAACAAGAACGGAATTAACCCCTCTCCCGAATTTGTTGCTCTTTACGAGCATACCGTCAAGGACGACAACGCCTACAATGCGGATTTCGGCGTTCTTAAGGGGCAGCTTGACAGCATAAGCGACTCAGCGGGAGCATACTACTGCGAATTTGCCTTTTTCAAGCACGTTTATCAGCTTGAAATCCGTGACGCAGCAAGAAGCAACCGCCCCACCCACCTCTGCCTTATAACCGCAGTTTCAAAAACACAGGAGGAGCTTGAAACGAAGCTTTTAAACCGTGTTATGTCCCGGCTTTCCGAGTGCATACGGACCTCTCTGCGTTCAAGGGACGTATTCTCCCGCTACAGCGCTTCCCAGTTCGTTATGCTGCTTACAAACACCACGGGAGAGCAGGCGGAAATGGTGCTGAACCGTATTTTAAAGCGCTTCAAGCGTGATAACCCGAAAATAAACTGCGCTCTTCTGTACAAATTTGACAGGGCGGGCAGAGCGGCTATTGAATAACTCTGAAAGGATAAGAAATGGGCTATAAAACCATAAACGGCTCTGCCGAGGCGGAATTTACCGAAAAGAAAAGCCGTTTTATCGGCTATATACGCCATACTGCAACCGAAAAGGAAGCGCTGGACTTTATTGCTGAGATACGGGCAATGCACCGTAAGGCGACCCACAACTGCTACGCCTACATTCTCCGTGACAACAACATTTCCCGCCACAGCGACGACGGCGAGCCCTCGGGAACAGCAGGAGCGCCTATGTACGAGTGCCTTAAAAAAGAGGGGCTGACGGACGTAACCTGCGTTGTGACCCGTTATTTCGGGGGTATTCTTTTAGGTGCAGGAGGTCTTGTTCGGGCATACTCCAAGGGTACGAAAATTGCGGTTGACGCTGCGGAAAAGCTGGATATGCATACGGCGGACAAGCTTGCTTTGCAGCTTCCCTATACCCTTTACGGCAGGATAGGCAAGACCCTTTCCGACTACGGCGTTAAAACCGAAAGCGAGGACTTTGCGGCAGACGTAACCATTACCCTTTATATAAAGGAACAGCTTACCGAAAGCTTTACGGCTGAGCTTACCGACCTTTGTAATGGTGCAATTGCAATAAAAAAGCTTGATACTCTCGAATATAATTTTGGTTAAAATCACGAAATTTAAAATTTCCTCCCCGAAAAAAAGGTGAAAAGGGGAGGATTTTTGTATTAATATACAGAAGAGAAATTTCAAGATAAAAGCCCGGAATTAATGAATAAAGAATAATGAATAACGAAAAATGAATAATTGTGGTATCGGCTTCGCCGATTGATTTGAAAAAGCCACAATAGCGCACTATTATAAAATCCGTGCCCGAAGGGCACACCATATTTATTCACTATTCATTATTCATTATTCACTATTCAATATTCGCTTCCTACCGGAAAATTATTTCAACAAGCTGCTATATAAGGAAAGTAAGTATTATGCTGCCAAGAGAAATTACTATTGATATAGAAAAGAAGACCCTTTCCCCCTATGCCTGCAAGTGCTGCGACTCGGCGGGACGGGAAAGATACGAGGAACCCTGCGATATAAGAACCGACTTCCAGCGGGACAGGGACAGGATTATCCACTGCAACGCCTTCAGGCGCTTAAAGCAGAAAACACAGGTGTTCCTTATCCCGAAATCCGACCACTACCGCACAAGACTTACCCATACCCTGGAGGTTGCACAGATAGCAAGAACAATTGCAAGAGCGCTAAGGCTGAACGAGGACTTAACAGAAGCAATCGCCTTAGGTCACGACCTTGGACATACTCCCTTCGGACACGAC
>JBJERK010000386.1:0-1769 GCA_051882255.1 Ruminiclostridium sp. | reverse complement strand
TGGCTGTTGTTGTTTTTGGTGCAGAAGTAACAGCGGGAGCTTTTGTTGTTTCCTGTACAGCCACAGGCGCAGCCTCCTCTTCCTCCTGCCTTTCGTCTCCGATAGAAACTCCGCCCCGTCCGATAGAAACGCCTCCCGGGGTTCTGTCCTCCGATTCGGTAATAAGGGCTTCGCTGAACCTTTCGTCTCCCGTAAACCTGAACGCTTTGCGCCTTACCTCCTCGGCTCTGTAGGGGTCGCCCACAGCCTCGCACGCCTTAATAAGTCCTGCATACGCCATAACGTTCTCCGGGTCTTCGTCAATAACCCGCTCGTATTCCGCAATCGCTCCCTCGTAGTCCAGCTCGCTCATGCACCGCTCAGCGGCGGAAGTTGCAGAGGAATAGCCTATGGCTGCCTCAGCTATAATTACGGCAAGGGCTGCCACAGCCACTATTGCAATAGTAATTAAAATCCCTTTTTTACCCATAATCACTCATCCTCACATCAGAATCTGCGCAAACCGCGCTCTATTCCTCCTATTTTACCATTTTCCGCCATATAATTCAATACAATATGCAATTTCTGCCGATTTTAAGCAAAATTATCCGCCCGCAAGGCTTACTGCGCCTAAGAAATAAGCTTTAAGGGCAGGCGGCAAAAGCGGCGGGGGAAAATTTCCTTTAACCCCGCTTTTCTTTTCGGGCAGTAACCAAAACCGACGGCAATCGGGGGCTTGCCAAAAAAACTGACAAATATTGACAAAATACCAATTTTGTTTTATAATGGGTTGTATAAAACTTATTTTATATAAGATATATTTAACCTCAGGAGGAAAAACCAATGCTTTGTTCTAAATGCGGAAGCGAAAATCCCGAAAATTCAAAATTCTGCATAAAATGCGGAAATCCCTTGACTGCCCCCGCTCAGCCCGCACCTCAGGCTGCCCCTCAGGCTGCACCCGCTCAGCTCGCACCGGCTCAGGCAGCCCCTCAGCAGACCTTTGCAGGCAGCGCAGCGCCTGCACCTAAGAAAAAAATCCCCGTAATCGCAATTGCAGCAGCGGCAGGAGCAGTTGTTCTCATACTGCTCATTGTCCTTATCGTCTCCCTCTTAGGCTCGGGAAGCAGCTATCTTACCAAGAAGGGCGCTTTCCGTACCATTAAGACTGACGATAAATTATTTGCAGTAAACGGAAATACAACCGTTTCTATGAACTACGAATCCTCCTCTGTAAGCGATTATGTGTCCGCCGACGGTTCGGCAGTCGCTATTCTCGACGATTCCGACCTTTACTACTCAAAGGGCGATAAGTTCAAGAAAATAGACTCCGATGTAGGAAGCAGATACGTTACCTCCGTATATATCAGCAAAGACGGAAACACCGTTTACTATTTCTCCGGCGATGAGCTTAAGGTTTCAAAGAACGGCGGAAAGGGCGAAAAGGTTGCCGACCTTGAAGACCGCTATCTCCTTACCTTAGCCGTATCTCCCGACGGTAATACAGCCGTTTATTCGGTATGCGACGGAGATTACGCAAACTATTCCGACGTAAAGACCTATATCTATAACGGAAAGACAAACGAAAAGGATTCTATCAAATATACTGCCATAGCAGTTTCCGACGGCGGCTCAATCATCTACGCCTTTGACAGCGAAAACAACAAGCTGCTTATGTACCGCGGAATAAACGGCGAAAAGGAGGTTATCGCCTCCGAGTGCAACGGCGTTGTCGGCATTTCCGCAGACAACAAGGGAATCCTCTTTTTAAGAAATGACGTCACCTACTA
>JBJERK010000385.1:0-6709 GCA_051882255.1 Ruminiclostridium sp. | reverse complement strand
AGGTATGCGCCATAGCGCATACCGACGGGTTCAAAAATCGTAGATTTTTGAACATTCCCCGGCAAGCGCGACGGCGCTTGACCCGTTTGAAGCTTGATTACTGCATTTGTTTGTGTGTGACTTTGGGCGCACATTCACGGTTTTTCTGCGTTTGTTTTTCTCTCAATTCTGCCGAATGGAAAAGTAATGCTTATCGCTGTTGCCGCCGATGTTTGCCTTTTCGCCCGCTTTGCGCGAAGCGGCTGAAAGTTTTTGCGCAGCTTGCTGCGTAGCTTCTTTTCAAAAAGCGTCTTCTCTTTATTCTCTTAAATTCTCTTTTCTCTTACCAACTCTCAAAAAATCTCTAATTCTGCGAGGTAAGTTATGATAATATATAATGCTAAGGATATAGAGCTGTACTTCGGGGCGGAGCTGCTGTTTGGCGGGGTTAGCTTTGAAGTGGACAAGAATGACAAAATAGGACTTGTTGGGGTAAACGGCTGCGGGAAAACTACGCTTTTCAAGCTGATGCGTGGTGAGCTGGAAACCGACGGCGGGGAGTTTGTGAAGTCGAAAGAGGCTGTTCTTGGATATATGGAGCAGCACGTTATACGGGACAGCAGCGTAAGCGTTTACGGGGAAGTTCTTTCTGTGTTTGAGCCGCTTATGGAGCTGGAAAAGGAGATAGAAAAGCTTCATAAGGAGATAGACGGCGGGAATACCTCTGCTGAGCTGCTGGAGCGGCAGACCTTTTTGCAGGAGAAATTTGCTGCTGAGGGCGGGCTTACCTACCGCGGGAGGGCGGCGAGCAGCCTGCTTGGTCTGGGGTTTTCTGCTGAGGAGCAGGAAAAGCCCGTATCGGTGCTGAGCGGCGGAGAAAAGGCTAAGGTGCAGCTGGCAAAGCTGCTGCTTTCGGGAGCGAACCTCCTGCTTCTGGACGAGCCGACAAACCACCTTGATATAGCGGCACTGAGCTGGCTTGAAAAGTTCCTGTCGGAGTACAAGGGCGCATATATTATAATCTCCCATGACCGCTATTTTCTGGACAAGGTAACAACCCGCACCTTTGAGCTTGAAAACAAGCGGCTGACCTGCTATAAGGGCAGCTACAGCCGCTACCGCAGGCAAAAGGAAGAAGACCTTGAAATCGCATGGCGGCACTACAACAACCAGCTTGAAGAAATCAACCGAATAAAGGGCATAATCGAACAGCAGAAGCGCTTCAATCAGGAGCGCAACTACATCACAATCGCCAGCAAGGAAAAGCAGATTGAGCGGTTACAGGCTGAGCTTGTAAAGCCCCAGGTACTGCCCAAGAAGCTTCGTTTTTCCTTCCGCTGCGCCGAACCTGTAACCGACCTTATTCTGACCGCAAAAAATCTGAAAAAGGGCTTTGAGGGCGAAAAGCTTTTTGAAAACGTAAGCTTTGAAGTAAGGAAAAACGAGCGTGTGTTTCTTTTGGGTGCAAACGGCTGCGGTAAGACAACTTTGTTTAAAATCCTTATGAAGCAGCTGCCCTCCGACTGCGGTACAGTAACCTACGGTCCGGGAGTCAAGGTGGGCTACTACGACCAGCTTATGAGCGGGCTTACCGACAGCAAGACCGTTATGGACGAAATCTGGGACGCTTACCCGAAAATGTCCCAGACCGAGGTGCGTACCGCTTTGGGCAGCTTCCTTTTCAGCGGCGAGGAGGTTTTCAAGAAAATCGGGGTCTTAAGCGGCGGAGAAAAGGCAAGAGTTGCGATTTTAAAGCTTATGCTCAGCGGCTGTAACTTCCTGCTCCTTGACGAGCCGACAAACCACCTTGATATAAGCTCCCGGGAGGCGCTGGAGGCAGCACTTGAAGCCTACGGCGGCACGGTTTTCATAATCTCCCACGACCGCTATCTTATCAACAAAATCGCAACGAAAATATATACTCTCAGCACTGACGGCGTAGGCACAATCGAGGGCGGCTTTGACGACTACCTCTCCGCCGCCGAGGAGCAGCCAATCAGCGCCGCTAAAAAGGAAAAGGACGCTCCCGCCAGCGCTAACAAGCTGGACTACAAGCGCCGCAAGGAAATCCAGAGCGAGATCCGCCGCCTTACTACCCGTATTTCACGGGCAGAAGAGCGTATTTCCGCCCTTGAAAAGGAAATCGCCGCTGTAAACGAGGATATGCTTTCCCCCGAAAACAGCGGCGACTATGAGAAGATTACCGACCTCTCCGCCCGCCTTGACCAGCTCCACTCCCAGCTTGACGAAACCACCGAGGACTGGGCAGAAGCAAGCGAGGCGCTGGAAGAGCTGGAGAGAGAACAGGAATAAGAGAGATTTTGAGAGAAGAGAGAAAAGAGAGAAAAATATTTGTGTTTTTATGAGCAAGGGGGCTAACGCCGCCCATTATAATCAATTCTTCCTCTTGAGGAGGTATGCGCCATAGCGCATACCGACGGGTTCAAAAATCATAGATTTTTGAACATACCCCATCGGGAGCGCGGGGGCGCTCCATCCCCATGAAGCTTGATTTATAGTCTTGCTTTGTGGGGACTTTTTTATGCACATTCGCAGCTTTTGTGCGTTTGCTTTTCTCTTAATTCTGCGCTTTGGGACAGCAGGACTGCCAAAAAAGAAACAGCAAGATGAGTAAGTCTTGCTGTTTTTTATATTCTTCTGAAAAGTCGCCCGCTTTGCGCGAAGCGGCTGAAAGTTTTTCGCCAGCCTTTTTACAAAAAGGCTGAAAATCTTTTTTTCTTATACTCTCAAAACCTCTTCTCTCTCAATCACACCGCCTGAGCTGTATAAAGTCTGTAATAGTCTCCTTTTTTGGCGAGAAGCTCCTCGTGGGTGCCTGACTCGGTGATGCCCTTGTTGGAGATATACATGATTTTGTCGCAGTGACGGATTGTGGAGAGGCGGTGGGCTATAATGAAGGAGGTTCTGCCCTGCATAAGGTGATTAAGACCGTTCTGCAGGCTGCGCTCGGTCTTGGCGTCGATTGATGATGTCGCCTCGTCAAGCACAAGTATCTTCGGGTCGGAGAGAATCGTCCTTGCAAGGGCGATAAGCTGCTTCTGACCCTGGGAAAGACCTGCGCCCCGTTCGCTTACTACGGTGTTGTAGCCTTTTTTGAGAGAGCTTATATAATCGTCAATTCCTACTATGCGGCAGGCTTCCTTCGCTTCCTCGTCGGTTGCGTCAAGTCTGCCGTATTTCAGGTTTTCCATGATAGTGCCGCTGAAAATAAAGCTGTCCTGGAGCATTATTCCCATCTGACTTCTGAGAGAGTGCAGAGTTACCTCTGATATATCGCTGTCGTCAATAAGCACCTCTCCGCCGCTTAAGTTGTAAAACCTTGATATAAGATTTACAATAGTTGTCTTTCCTGCGCCGGTAGGTCCTACAAGCGCAACGCTCTGACCTGCCTTAACGTCAAAGCTTACGTTTTCAAGAACATTTGCTCCTGTTTCATAAGCAAAGGTTACGTTTCTGAAATGCACATCGCCCTTGATAGGCGGCATTTCCTTTGCCCCTACCTTATCCTTAACAGTAACAGGCTCGTCCATCATCTCAAAAATTCGTTCCAGATAGGCTACTGCATTAATAAAAGTATTCATAAGATTTGAAAGGTTCATAAGAGGCTGCCAGAAGCGGGAGGAGTAGTCGCCCATAGCGAAAATCGTTCCCACGGTTATTCCGGGCATACAAAGAAGTCCTACAGCGTAAATCGCCCCACGGGTAAGTATTCCCACCATATCCGTTGATGGCCATACAAGGTTGGAGAACTTAACCGCCTTCATCCAGCTCTTGCGGTATGCCTTTGCAAGCTTGTCGTTTATCTCGGCGTTGGTTTCCTCACGGGTGAAAACCTGGGAAATCTGTACGCCCACAATGCTCTCGTGAAGGTATGCGTTAAGGTTTGAGCTTTTGTTTGATACAGCCTGCCAAGCCTTGCGCTGACCGTTCTTTATTCCGATAATTATAATACCGTATATGGGCAGTCCTGCAAGTACCACAAGGGCAAGCTGCCAGCAGACGAAGAACATAAATATCACAATAAACACAAGGTTCAGCATTTCCAGCACGAAGTTTATAAGACCGTTTGTCATAAGGTCGGAAATGCTGTTTATGTAGTTGATTATGCGCACAAGTATCTTGCCGTGAGGGCGGCTATCGTAGTATTCAAAGGGCAGCTCCTGCATGTGGCGGAAAAGGTCCCGCCTTATGTCGTAAACTATGTCCTGCCCTACCCGCGTCATCATCTTTGAGCGAATCTGAGATAGGAATACGCTTACCACAATACAGCCGAGGAAGCCGACTGCACAAAGAATAAGCCGGGGTATATCCTCTCTGCTCTGCATGCAGTTGTCAACGGCGTACTGCACTATAATCGGCGAAAATAGTCCGACGATAACTGCAATTCCGCTGAGTACAAGAGCCGCGGCTATGGTCTTTTTGTACTTGCCCGCATAAACAAGCGCCCTTTTCAGGTGCTTTATGTCAAACGGGGTTTCAAGGGTTTCGTCTATATCAAATTTGTTCCTTGCCATTTTTTCCACTCCTTTCCTTACTTCTGTAATTCGTAAACCTCACGGTAGTAGCCGTTCTGCCTGATAAGCTCCTCATGGGTTCCCTGCTCCGCTATCTTTCCGTCCTTAAGAACAATTATCCTGTCTGCGTCCTTTGCGGTTGTTATTCTCTGGGCGATAATTATCTTTGTGCAGGGGAAGTCCAGATTACGCAGCGCCTGCTGAATGTTCCGCTCAGTTTCAAGGTCAACCGCCGAGGTTGTGTCGTCAAGAATAAGTATCGAGGGCTTTACCGCTAATGCCCTTGCAAGTGAAATTCTCTGCTTCTGTCCGCCGGAAAGTCCCACGCCCCGCTCGCCGATAATGGTATCGTAGCCCTCGGAGGTCTTTATAATAAAGCTGTGTGCGTCCGCCGCCTTAGCGTAATTTTCTACCTCTTCTTCGGGCAGGTCGATATTTCCGAAGCAGATGTTGCCCTCAATCGTATCGGAGTAAAGCAGAACGTCCTGAGTTGCAATTCCTATTCCGCCTCTGAGCTGTTTAAGCTTCATCATTCTTACGTCCGTATCGTCCACAAGCACGCTTCCGCCGGTCACATCGTAAATTCTCGGGATAAGGTCGATAAGGGTTGTTTTTCCCGCTCCCGTAGCGCCCATAACCGCAACCGTTTCTCCCGGATTTGCAGTAAAGCTTATACCCTTAAGAATTTCGGTTTTGCCGTAGGAGAAATGAACGTCACGGAATTCAACCTTGCCTTTTAATCTCTCGCTCTTGTCGGCAGCGTCCTCTCTGTCGGAAATTCTGGGTCTGCCGTAATAAAGCTCTATTATTTTGTTTGCAGAAGCTGTAAACCTCTGGTAATCGTTGACTATATTGCCCATGGTTCTCATGGGGTTGGATAATGTCCAGATAAGTCCTGCAAAGGCAGCATATTCGCCCAGCGTAATCCTGCCAAAAATAACAAACAGACCGCCGCAGAGCAGGCATATTACCGATAAGCTTTGTGCTGTGATTTCAAGTCCCGGGAAAAACTTAAGCCATGTGAACGCTGCCTTTTTATTTGCCTCGTTGTAGGCTTTATTTTTCTCGTCAAATTTCTTGATTTCTTCCTCTTCCCTTGCGAATGCCTTTACTACCCTGTTTCCCGAGATGTTCTCCTCAGCGCAGGTGTTGAGCGCCGAAAGCTTATCCCTTAAATCAACGTAATAGGGGCTTACCTTGTCCTTGAATGCCTTTGTTATAGCAAGTATAATCGGAGTAAGCGCCAGCAGGCATACTGCCATAAGCCAGTCTATTGTAAAGAAGTAGACTGTTGTCGCCGAAAACAGGACGATACATTCAAGAGTGGTCTTGATTATCCATGCAATCGAGTGGCGCACCATTTCAAGGTCGCCTGTTACGGTTGTCATTATGTCGCCGGTTCTGTGCGAATCGTAAAACGCAGCGTCCTGCTTTTCGATATTATCGAACAGGATTTTTCTTATCCTATAGATTATTCCCTGTGAGGCGTGTTCATAACACATATTCGAGGTGTACTGGATAATGCACCTTAAAAGCGTAAACCCAATCATCGCAAGCAGCATATACATCAGCATATCCGCTCCGTTTTTAAGGTTCTCCGCCGCCTGCTCCCCTACAAGGAAGGTGTCGGTTATCTGCTGGATTATATAGGGCGTTATTATGTACATTGACTGGCACACAACAGTCATGCAAAGAGCGAAAATATATACCGCCCTGTCGCCTTTCATATTTTTCCATAACCATCTTAAAAGAAACATTTTTCCGCTCCTTTCTCTCTGTAACAGCAAATAATGCCGTTTTTAACCCGTGCGTGAGTTCTTAGTGTACCACACTTCCAAATATTAGTCAAGCCTTTTTCCCTAAAAGTTTCAGGGTTTTAGATTTTTATGAGAGTTTTGAGAGTTTTGAGAGTTTTGAGAGTTTTGAGAGTTTTGAGAGTTTTGAGCCAAGGGGACTGCCCGCCCCCTTGACCCCCGGCAAGCGCGACGGCGCTTGACCCGTTTGAAGCTTGATTACTGCATTTGGTTTATAGGGTGACATTTGGCGCACATTCGCAGTTTTTAGTGCATATTTGCTTTGAATAGTCTGCTTTATGGGGTAATGACGGGTTTCATCTTATGTCTGCCGGTGTTTGCTATTGCCGCCCGCTTTGCGCGAAGCGGCTGAAAGTTTTCCGCGCAGCTTGCTGCGGTCCC
>JBJERK010000384.1:0-1780 GCA_051882255.1 Ruminiclostridium sp. | reverse complement strand
TGACGGAAAATACGGGGAGTTTTTGTTGTAATTATATAAATGGGGCAGACCTGCGCCTGCCCCAAAAGATTAAAAAATATCCTTTTTATTCTTGATATACCTGTAAATCAGTATCCCTATAATCGCCGCAATTCCTGCCACAAGAAAAACAGGCGCAAACCAGCGGTTCACATTCTCGTCCTCGGCGGATTTCATCTTAGTCCACAGCTCCTGCATTTCCTTGTTCGCCTCGTCGGACAGGTTTACGAAAATCTCCGTTTTCTCTGCAATAAACTCCTCGTCCGGGTAGGAAACAGGGTCTTCCTGTGTTTCCTCGTCCAGCATATCAAAGGCGGCGGAATGGGGCGTTGAGTAGCAGATATAGTCGATATTAGCAAAGGCTATATCCGGCTCGCAGAGGAAGTTTATATACATTTCCGCAGCTTCCTTCTGCTTAGCGCATGAAGGAATACAGATAGCGTCGATAAAGAGGTTAGTGCCGCTTTTCGGAACAACAAAGCGCAAATCCTCGTTCTGTTCGAGAATCGTAAGGGCGTCTCCTGCGTAGTAGGGCGCAATCCAAGCGTCGCCAGCAGCCATCTTGTCGAAAATCTCGTCCATAACGTGACCCTGCACAACCTTCTTCTGCTCGATAAGCTTGTCTGCCGCAGCGTTCAGCTCCTCGGAATCCTCGGTGTTGAGGGAGTAGCCCAGCATAAGCTCCGCAATTGCAAAGGCGTCACGGGGATTGTCGAACATAAGAATCTGGTCTAAGTAGTCCTCGTTCCAGAGTATATCCCAGTCAATCTCCTCCTCGGGAATGTCCACAACCGTAGAATCGTAGATAATGCCGACCGTACCCCATGTGTAGGGCACGGAATAGAGGTTTTCCTTGTCGTAGTCGGGGTTTCTGAAATTCTCCATAATATACTTGAAATTTGGTATATTATCGAAGTTGAGGGGCTGAATCATATCCTCCTTAATCATTTTTGAAATCATATAGTCGGAGGGGATAATGACGTCGTAGCTTGCTCCGCCGCCCTTAAGCTTTGCGTAAAGCTCCTCGTTGGTGGCGTAGTTGGTGTAGTTTACCTTGATGCCCGTAAGCTTTTCAAACTCAGCGTTTACGTTGAGAGTGCCCTCGTCTGCCCCTGTGCAGATGTACTCGCCCCAGTTGTAGACGTTGATTGAAAGCCCCTGACCCCTGAATCGGGCATAGTACTCCTCGTCCTCCACGGTTAAGGTCTGGGCTTCAAGCTCCTCCTCTTCCTCCTCTGTTTCTATTTCGCTGTTATTGCAGGAGCATAAAAGGGAGAGCGCGGCTAAAAGAGCGGCAATTCTTAAAATTCTTCTTTTCATCAGACTTCCGTTTTCTCCTTTGCTTTTGCTTTGTACTGGCGGTTTTCGATTATGTTCTTTACGATAAGCACGATTACAACCACGATAAAGATAAGGGTTGAAAGGGCGTTGATTTCGGGAGAAATCTTCCGCCTTGTCATTGAGTAAATGGTAATCGGTAAGGTCTGGGAGGTGGAGCCTGTTGTAAAATAGCTTACTACAAAGTCGTCAAGGGAAAAGGTAAAGGACATAAGAAATCCGCTTACAATACCCGGCATAATTTCGGGGAGAATAACCTTGTAAAGGGCGGAGAAGGGGCTGCACCCCAAATCCTGCGCCGCCTCAAATAGATTCGGGTCCATCTGCTTGAACTTCGGCATAACGTTAAGTATAACGTAGGGAACGTCAAAGGTTATGTGAGCAATAAGCAGGGTTACAAAGCCAAATTCGAAGTTCATTCTTG
>JBJERK010000383.1:0-1792 GCA_051882255.1 Ruminiclostridium sp. | reverse complement strand
CTGTCGCCGTAATACTCGTCCCAGGGCATTATATCCTCCGGCGCTTTTACGCTGTGAATCCGCCGCAGAAGCTTTCCCGCCTTTTCACCGTATCTTGCCTGTTCGGGAGTGTGCATATTCAGTATTCTGCGGTCTGCGTCCGTTCCCTCGACCCATGTGTAAAGAGTATATGCAAGGGTATCGCCGCAGCAGGCTGCAACCTCTACGGGAACGTTCATCTGTAGTCCTAAGCGGTCGTGTATCATCTGGGCAAAAACTGCGCTTTCGCGGTGCCGCTTGTAATTTGTAATATCCGTTGTACGGAGTATAAGCTCAACTCCGTTATTCCGGATTATATGATACTTGTTTTCCCCGGAGCGTCCAAGCTCAATCGGGGTTATTTCGAGCCAGTTGGGGTAATCGGATATATCGGAAAGCTCCTCAAACTCCATTTTTATCTTCCTTTCGCTTTATATGCTTTATGTACAGTAGTCGTCGAAAATGTTGTAATTGCCTGCCTTAAGCACCTCAATAAAATGCTTCTCGCTTACTATCGGCTCTGCAGCAGCAATTCCCGAGAGCCTGTACTGGTCAGCAATATGGTTATCGCTTCCCGCAGTTTTTATAAGCCCGTACTGCTTTGCGTAAATCATCGCCATCTCGTTTTCAAGCTCCTTGCGGCAGGAGTTTATAACCTCACAGCCATCACACTTCCTGGGGAAAAGCCTCAGCATATCAATATACCAGTCCTCTCTGAATGGGTGAGCGTGAACGATAAAGCCCCCTTCCTCATGCACAAAATCGCAGTAAGCATTTACGTCCATATCCATTACACCGGGATTTCTTTTAAGCCAATCCTTATCCAAGCCGTAGGTCAGCAGATCTGCCCCACGATAGGAATATTCCCAGCCGAAAAATACTTTCAGTCCTATCTCTTCCCCGCATTTTTTTGCATTTTCGTAACCCAGCGCAAAGCGGTCAACCCGCTCCTCCCAGCTTAAATCCGCAGGAATACAGGTGTTGCCGTTGAAGAAATGGTCGGTTATAAAAATACCGTCATAGCCCTTTGATTTATAGAATTTCGCCTGCTCCTCGCCGCTTGCGCCTGCACAGGCGCTGGCTTCCTTTGTATGTGCGTGGGTTTCGTATTTGTATCTCATATATAGTTCACAACCTCCACAATTTCGCCTTTTCGTACAGCCGCACGGGGAACTCTCCTGCCCACAAGGCAAAGCAGCTCGTAGCCGATAGTTCCAAGCTTATCGGCGATACTGTCAACGGTAATTTCCGGAATAGTATCCGAGTAAAGCTCCGCAATATCCCCGCATTTCACGTCAATTCCCGTAACGTCAACAATGGTCTGGTCCATACAAACCCTGCCGCATATCGGCGCACGCCTGCCGCCTATATACACGGCGCCGCTGTTGGAAAGGAAGCGGCTGTAGCCGTCGGCGTAGCCTGCGGGAATTACCGCAACGGTCATTTCATGCTCTGCGGTAAAGGTTCTTCCGTAGCTTATCTGCGTACCTGCGGGTATTGTTTTCACCTGACAGACCGCCGCCCTCAGCCGCATAACCGGCTTTATTCCGAGAGGTATTTTTTCGGCAGTATTCGGCGCACAGCCGTAGGTTATTATCCCGCTTCGTACCATATCTCCGCCGAAGTCATCATGATACATAATCCCGCCGCTGTTCTGGGAATAAAAGGGTATTTTCTTTTCTCTTGCAGGAGCAGTAATATCGAGGAATTTCTTCTGCTGATTTTCGGTGTAAAGAAGGTCTGTTTCCGTAAGGCTGTCTGCAACCGCAAAATG
>JBJERK010000382.1:0-1795 GCA_051882255.1 Ruminiclostridium sp. | reverse complement strand
AAAGCAGGTAGTGGTTAAGGATTTCACGGGCGGTGAAGCCTAAAGCCTTCTGTGCGCCGATAAGTGTTCTCTGCTCGTCAATCATTCTTGAAATTGCTGCATGGCATACAACAATCGCAACCAGCAGGAAGATTATTGACATTGAGTAGCTAAGACCGTAAATTCCGTCAACAATAGTCTTTACGCCACGAATATCGCCGATGTCGTTTCTGACCGAAATAATCCAGTCCTTCTGCTGAATGTCGGCAGCCTTTTCCGCTGCGTCGGCAAGCTCCGCCTTTGCGCTTTCAAGCTCCTTCCGGTAGTCGTCAAGTTCAGCTTCCGCTTCCTCAACCTTAGCAATACCCTCGTTATAGTCGAGAATTGAATTTTTTAGGGGCAGGGCTGCTTCCCCAAGCATATCAAGCTGTGGCAGGGCAGCGTCAAGGTCGGCTTCAAGTCCAAGCATAGTGAGATTTGCTTCAATTTCTTCTCTTGCCTTTTCAAGCTTATCCTTGTTTTCTGCGATACTGTTTTCTGCGTCGGAAAGCTCCTTTTCGCTGTCGGAGATTTTGCGGTTTGCCTCGTCTATTTTCTCCTGTGCCTCCCCGGTCAGGGACTCGTAGCGCAGGCGTGCTCTTTCTTCTCCGAGGTCTTCAAGCTTACTCTTGAAGGCTTCTTCCTGCACCTTATATTCGTCGGAAAAATAGAAATAATTATCAAGCTCGTTATTTTTTATAAATGCAGTAGTATAGCAGTCGCTGTAATAGGAGGAATCGAAGGCGTTTTTGTTCAGCATTATGTAATAGGAAGCAGAGCCAAGACCCTCGCTGCTTTTTCCTCTTGCGTCACGGACGGTAGCGCAGCAGAAAAAGGGCTCGTTTACGATTGCTGTTACGCTGAATGAGTCGGAGAACAGCATACCCTCCTGCTCCAAGGTGATTTTGTCGCCGATTTTTATTCCCTGCTCATTAGCAAACTTTTCTTCAATTGCCGCTTCATTTGCATTAGCGGGAAGAACGCCCTCAATTACAACAGGGTCGTTCATATTATCGCAGAGGGAACGTGCCTGTATTGTTATCTTTTCCTCTCCGCTGTTCATCAATACCATAGCGGTATATCCGCCCTCGGCTGAATCAACGTTTTCCCAGCCGGAAATAGCCTCTATATCCTCTTCTGTAATACCGTTAGCGCAGGTAGCTTCAAGGGATTCAAGGCGGTTTGTCTTAAAATAGCGGTCTGTTTCCTTTAGTATTGCAGTAGCTGAGGACTGAAGTCCGAGGAAAATTGCAATACTTGTGGCTGCAATAAAAGCTACTGCAAAAAAAGGAACGCCGTTTTTCTTTATTGTCCTCAGAAGGTGCTTCCTTCTTGCTTTCCTTTTTACCATACTAACTCCTTTGCGCTTGCAGGATGTCTGTTCACAATAACCTCTGCAACAACTCCGCCCTTCATTCGTATTACACGGTTTGCCATTTTCGCAATTTCCTCGTTATGTGTTACCATTAAAAGGGTTGTGCCGGATTTTATTACCTCTTCAAGAACAGTAAGCACCTCTATGCTTGTTTCATAGTCAAGGGCGGCGGTAGGCTCGTCTGCAAGTATAATTTTCGGCTTTTTTACCAGCGCTCTTGCTATTGATACACGCTGCTGCTGACCGCCTGACATCTGGGCGGGATAGTTGTTCTTTCGCTGCGCCAGTCCTACCCGCTCAAGGGCTTCTGCTGCGTCCATAGAGCTGTCGCTAAGCTCCCCGATAAAATCAAGATTTTCCTCTGCGGTAAGAGTGGGCATAAGGTTATACGCCTGAAAAATA
>JBJERK010000381.1:0-6818 GCA_051882255.1 Ruminiclostridium sp. | reverse complement strand
ATAAGCAGTATTTCCGGTCTGATTGCAAGGGCTCTTGCAATACCCACTCTCTGCTGCATACCGCCGCTGAGCTGTCCGGGGTAATGGTCGGCAAAATCCGTAAGACCTACAAGGCTCAGCATCTTATCCGCCCGTTCCTTTCGCTCCTCTTTCGGAACTTTCATTATTTCAAGCGGGAGCATTACGTTTTTCCGCACTGTCCTCCAGTCGTAAAGCACAGCGCTCTGGAAAACAATACCGTATCTGCGCTTAAGCCGTGCTGCACGGGGAGTTTCTCCGCCTACAAGAACAGTTCCCGATGTGGGCTGAAGCAGATCAGCAATTATACGAAGAAGAGTAGTTTTTCCGCAGCCCGAAGGTCCAAGCAGGGAAATAAACTCGCCCTTTTTAATATCCAGTGAAACGCTTGTAAGGGCAGTAACGTCCTTACCGTCCGCCGCTTTATAAACCATTCCCACGTTATCCAGCAATATTTCGGTATCGCTGTCCGCAGCAGGAGTTATGACCTTTTCCTTTTCTTCCGTCATTACTACCATTCCTTCCTGTGTCAATATGCAAGTTTTAGTTTCAAGAAATTCATAACGGAATAAAAAAATCAGGGCAAAGGCGCCTTACGGCACCCTTGCCCCTGCTCTTTCCATTCTTTTGTTCTTCTGTAATATTTATCTTTTCTCTATGCTCATATTATAGCAGAGCCCTTTGCAGCTGTCAACGGGAATTTGCAGATTTAGCGGTTATGCCCGATATTTTGAACGAAGGGAAACGCTTTTGTGCAATTTCACTCTGTTCGTGCCGGGGCACAGCAGGATTTTTGTGCCGCAGTTTAGCTGTTACGCTTTGGCGCACAAGTGCAAAGGCACAAATAATGAATTTTTAAACAGCATATCCTGCATTTTCCTGCACAAACTGCTCCAAAATACGACAAAGCTTACGTTTTCTGTAAAAGCCCTTGCTTCAGGACAAAGAGAAGCCGTATAACGGCTGCTGTTTGTAGGAAAAGCTATCTTTCGGGCTGACGAGAAGCTGTCAGATGCTAGGAAACTGTGGTACAGCTAGGCTTTGTGCCTGCTGTACCACAGTTGACGACGCAGATGGCAGCTTATCGTCTGCCCGACTTAAGAACAGAAGCGGTGCTCGCCTATTACTTTGATTACAGGTCTTGAATAGATAAAGCTGTTGTTGGTCTTTTTGGGATTGTAATAGTAGATTGCTCCGCCGCTGGGGTCCCAGCCGGAAAGAGCGTCTCTTGCGGCAGCGTAAGCGCTCTCGGCAATAGGCTCGTCGAACTGTCCGTCAACAATTGCGGTAAAAGCGCCGTTCTGGTAGATTACGCCCGCAAGGGTATCGGGGAAGGAGGGATGTTCTATTCGGTTACAGATAACCGCGCCGATTGCTACCTGCCCTATATAGGACTCTCCCCTTCCCTCGGCGGAGATTATTCTTGCAAGCAGATTTATATTCGCTTCTGTTGCCTCCGGGATTGTGCCGATTGTAATGCCCAGTCTTTTGAGGGTTGCGGAGTCGGCAACCCCCGTCTGGTCAAGACCCTGCTGCTTCTGGAAGGCAAGGACGGCTTTCTTGGTCTGTTCGCCGTAGTAGCCTGTTATCTCCCCGCTGAAAAGCCCTCTTTCCTGAAGAACACGCTGGATTTCCTCAACCTCTACTCCCGAGGAGCCTACCTCGGAATAGGCGGGAACTGCCTCGCTGCCGCGAAACGCCGTTACGCAGACAACTGTTATTACAAGTGCAAGCACAAGCTTATAGAATGTATTCATATATTTTAATGTCCTTTCATACTAAGATTTTGTTGTCCTTACAATTATCCGCAAATTTCCCTGCAATATTCATTCAAGGCTTATTTTCCAAAATATTTCAAATCTGTAACCTTGCTATCCCAAAAGTAGAAAAATGAACTCGCTTTTTGTAATTTTCTACAAATAACGCAAAAACAGCCTGGCAGCCTGTTGACTTGTTGCACATAATGTGGTATGATTTCAACGGAATAGCAAAAACGCCGTATTCGGGGGCAAAGCCTCACGCAAGCAGAATACGGCTTTTCTATTAGTGCAGGAAATGCTTTGGAAAGGAATTATCTATGACTTACGAAATTAAAGGCACTCCCCTTCCCGTGGTAATAATGAATCTCGAAGACGGAGAGCAGATTAAAACAGACAAAGGCGCTATGAGCTGGATGTCCCCGAATATGGAAATGTCCACCAATGCAGGCGGCGGAATAGGAAAGGCTTTTGGCAGGATGTTCTCCGGCGAGTCTATGTTCCAGAACGTTTATACAGCAAGAAACGGTGCAGGACTTCTTGCCTGTGCTTCAAGCTTCCCCGGTGAAATACTTGCTGTAAAAATCTCTCCCGACAACACTATTGTTGCTCAGAAATCCGCCTTTCTTGCAAGCGAATTCGGAGTTGAAATGTCCGTTCATTTCCAGCGCAAGGGCGGCGCAGGACTTTTCGGCGGCGAGGGCTTTATCCTCCAGAAATTCACGGGTAACGGCTATGTTTTCCTTGAAATCGACGGCTCTATAGTTGAATATAATCTTGGTGCAGGTCAGCAGCTTGTGGTTGATACAGGAAACCTTGCAGCTATGGACGCTACCGTAAGCATTGACATCAGAACGGTAAAGGGTGTAGGAAACGTTCTCTTCGGCGGAGAAGGACTGTTCAATACGGTTCTTACAGGACCCGGAAGAGTATGGCTCCAGTCCATGCCGAGAAACGTTATAGCGGCGGCTGTTGCGCCTTATGTAGGCGGAGCGAACTGATACATATTGACAAAACCACAAAAGGCTGTTGCAGAACACTCTGCAACAGCCCATTTTTGTATATATTACCGTTCAAACCCTACTATCTCACAATTAGCCGGATGCTCAATACCAAGAAAGTACTGCATTAATACTCCGTGAGTAACCACAACCACCTTTTTGCAGCCCTCGTACTTATCCAGCACCTTTGAAACTCTCTCCTTTATCATTTCTGCGCTTTCCCACTGTCTTTTCTCTCCCTCGGGATACTTTCCGCTGCAAGCGTTAAATTCATTGTAGTTATTGTTTGCCGTTTCATCGTCAAGATAGGAATAGCCGTAAATGTCTGCAAACCATTCATGCAAATCGCTTTCAACCCTTATGTCAACATTAAGTTCCTTTGAGAGAATTGCAGCAGTATGTAATGCCCGTCCGAAAGGAGAGGTAATAATCAGCTCCACTCCCGAAAGCCTTTCGTCCTTTGCCGCAGCCTTTGCCTGCTCAACGCCCTTTTCCGAAAGGGTAAACATAAAGCTGCCTTCATTTTTGTAGAATTTCCTGCCCGCTTCGCTGAAATCCGCTGAGCCGTGACGTATAAAGTAAAATATTGCCATTACGATACCTCCTGCAAAAAGATAAGCTTACAAGAATATTATATCCTGCTCGCCGCAAAAAGTCAATATTACGACAAAAAGCCGCCTCCGATCGGAAGCGGCTTGGTTTCTTTTACTGATTATTCAGCCTCTGCCTCGTCCTCAGCAGCGGGTGTTAAAAGCTCCTTGATAGAAAGGCTTACTCTTGACTTTTCTTCGTCAATTTCGGTAATCTTAGCTTCAACAACCTGTCCTACGGAGAGAACCTGAGCTACATTTGTAACTCTTTCAAGTGCAATCTGGGAGATGTGGATAAGACCGTCAACTCCGGGGATAATCTGTGCAAATGCACCGAAGGGAGTGATGGAAACAATCTGTACCTTTACAACGTCGCCTACTGCAAATTCAGCAAGGAACTTTGTCCAGGGGTTGTCCTCGGGCTTCTTAGCGCTTAAGGAAACTCTCTTCTTCTCGGGGTCGAAGCTCTTAACGTAAACTTCAAGCTTGTCGCCGATAGCAACAACCTCCTTGGGGTGCTTGATTCTGTTCCAGGTAAGCTCTGTGGAATGAACCATACCGTCTACGCCGCCTAAGTCAACGAATACGCCGTAGCTTTCCATGGACTTGACTTCGCCTACGAACTTCTTGCCAACCTCCAGCTCTTCCCAGAACTTAGCCTTGATAGCGTCTGTAACTTCCTTCTCAGCAGCCTTGATAGAGCCGACAACTCTGCCTCTGCCCTCGTTTACTTCGATAACCTTGAAGCTTACTTCCTTCTTTAAGATGTCTTCAAGCTTGCCGTTTCTGGAAACGCCGGACTGGGAAGCGGGAACGAATACTCTTGCGCCGTCCTCGCTTGTTACGATAACGCCGCCCTTAACGACAGCTGTAACAACGCCCTTAACGGAAGCGTTTTCTTCCTTAGCCTTAACAATCTTCTCCATGCCTGCCTGTGCGTCAACCTGCTTCTTGGAGAGGTAAACGTAGCCGTCTGCGTCGTTGATCTTTGTAACGATGCAGTCGATAACATCGCCAACCTTAACTACATCCTCAGGAGTAAGCGCAGGATTTGCGGAAAGCTCCTCGGCAGGTATGTAGCCGGAGTGCTTTGTTCCGATATCTACAACAGCTTCAGTCTTGTTGACTGCAACAACAGTAGCCTTAACCCTATTCCCTGTATATACTCTCACTCTGTCCATCTGGTCGAGTGCGGCCATGAACTCAGCGTCCATAGCTTCGTCTTTGATAATTTCGCTCATAGTAATATGAACCTCCTTAATTATATATGCAGGGGTTGAAGCTCCTGCTGTTATTCCTATTTTAACATCATTGTAAGATGATAAAAGGCTTTTAATCCTGCCCTTGTCCAACCCAGAGGCATTCTCTATATAAAAGGTAGGGCAGTTTGCGGCGCATATATCCGCAAGCTTACGGGTATTGCTGCTGTGCAGCCCTCCCGCAACAATCATTAAACCGCACTCACGGGACAGCTTTTCCGCCTCCCGCTGACGGTCAGTAGTAGCACTACATATTGTATCAAAAATTTTAACGTTTGTATAGTGTTTTTTTACGTTTTTTTGCAATTCCGCCCATTTGCACATATCAAACGTGGTCTGAGCAACGAAAATTAGTGAATTTTCACCAAAGGATTTCTGCGTTTTTACTAAGTTTTCCAGCTCATCACAAGAGTTTACCGCCGCAACTCTTCCCTTTGCATAGCCCATAATTCCAACCACTTCCGGGTGGGCTTTATCTCCTGCAATAAGAGTATCACAAAGAGGAGAAGAATTTTCCTCTACAATCCGGTGAATTTTCGCCACAAAGGGGCAGGTAGCGTCAATATATTCCTTCCCGAGAGCGGTTATTTCATCATAAACGGAAGCCGCAACTCCGTGGCTTCTTATTACAACAGGGGAATCCGCTTCCGAAAGGCTTTCCGCCGCAAAAACCCCGCAGCCCTCAAGCCGCTTTATCTCGTCGCTGTTATGGATAAGAGGACCGTAGGTATATACCTTCCCGTACCTTTCCGCCGCCTCAGAAGCAATACTTATCGCCCGCTTTACTCCGAAGCAAAAGCCTGCGGTTTTTGCGGTTATAATCTCAGCCTTCACTGCTGTTGCCGTCCTGCTTGTCGCTGTTGAAAATCTCCTGCTGGAGTTCAACAAGAGAGTCGTGGATAAGAGTTGAAATCCGTCTCATTCCCCGCCTGTCCTCCTCGTCAAAGTGCAGCTCCTCCGCAGGAATAAGCTTTCCTACGTTAAAGTCAACCTCCCGCTTTCCTCTGTATCTTATGCAGACGGGAAGCACGGGGGCGTTCGCCTGTGAAGCGATAAGAGCGATACCCGATTTTACTCTGCCGATTGAGCCGTCCTTGGAGCGGGTGCCCTCGGGGAAGATAACGAAAATCCTGCCCTTTTCAAGGGTTTCCATAGCCGTGCGGATAGGCGCGTCGTCCCCTGCTCCCCTTGTTACGGGGAAGGCGCCGCAGCGGCGGATAAGCCAGCTGAAAAAGGGATTCTTGAAAAGCTCCTCCTTTGCCATAAAGGAGAACTTTCCTCTGATAACCGCCGCAATCATAGGCGGGTCGGCGTACTTCTGATGATTGCAGGCGATGATGTAGCCGCCCTTCAAGTCCGGGATATTCTCCCCGTTCATCAGATTGATTTTATACTTTATATGAAAAAATATTGAAAGAAGCTTTCTGAAAAAAAGGTACATATATTTCTTTTACGGACTGACTAAAAGCTTTTTGGGGCAGTCCTGCTTTCTCCCTTACTTTGTTTTGCTGAATACAATTTCCGTAACCTTCTCAACCGTCTGCTCAAAGTCCAGCTCCGAGGTATCAAGCAGCACAGCGTCCTCCGCCTGTTTCAGGGGCGCTTCTGCACGGTGACTGTCGTTATAGTCCCGCTTCATAAGGTCGGAGAGAACCTCCTCGAAGGTGGTTTGAGTATTTTTTGCAGCAAGCTCGTCATACCGTCTTTTCGCCCTTATTTCCGGCTTTGCGGTAATGAAAATCTTGACCTGGGCATTGGGCAGAATGACCGTTCCTATATCCCGTCCGTCCATAATCACGTTGTTCTCAGCGGCAACGCTGCGCTGGGTGTCAAGAAGAAAACGTCTTACAGCGGGGATAGCGGAAACTGCGCTTGCAGCCATGCTGATTTCGGGAAGCCTTATCTCCTCGGAAACGTCCTCGCCGTTCATAAAAACGTGCTGAATGCCGTCGATAAGCTTTATTTCAAGGGTAAGCCCGCCCTTTATCGCTGCTTCAATCCTGCCCTCGTTTTCGGGAATTATTTCAACTCCCTCTCTCTTGCAGAATAGTCCGCAGGCACGGTAAAGCGCACCTGTATCAACATAAATAAAGCCGAGACGTTTTGCACATTCCCTTGCGACGGAGCTTTTTCCCGCGCCTACGGGACCGTCCATTGCCACGTTAATCATAAGCCCTCCGAAAAAGCATTTGA
>JBJERK010000380.1:0-1817 GCA_051882255.1 Ruminiclostridium sp. | reverse complement strand
ATTTCGGCACCGTCTTTTAGCAAATCTTTTCCTTCATTCAAACGGTTATTAGTATTATTAATTCAGCGGCGTTTCTCAAATCAACAAAAACATAAAAATGTGTTGTTCAGTTTTGGGCGTTACCTCTGTATAATGAAATTACAAACTAAAGGAGGTAACAAAAATGAACACTGACAAGATTTATGCTGAGGCGATTGCAAACGAATATGCACCGAAATGTACTTCAAAGGTAGTCGCCCTTAAAAAGCTGGACAAGAAGGCGAAAATGCCTGCAAATATTTTTGCCTTTTCCTTCGGAACGATTATGGCGCTTGTGCTTGGCGTTGGAATGTGTCTGGCGATGCAGGTAATCGGAGACGGCTCCTCGCTTATGATGATTGCGGGCATAATTATCGGGCTTATCGGTATCGGCGGAGCAAGCGTAAACTACCCCATTTACAGGAAAATGCTTGAAAGCGGCAAGAAGAAGTACGCATACGAGATTATGCAGCTTGCAAAGGAAATAAGCGACAGCGAGGAATAACTAAGAAGGCGGTGTTATTATGAATAAATCCGAAAGCAAATATTTTAATACCGCCCTTCTTATGGACAATGCGCTTATAAGCCTGCTGGAAAAGAAGGATTTTCAGTACATTACCGTTAAGGAAATCTGCCGTAAGGCAGGGGTTAACCGTTCTACCTTCTATCTGCATTACGAAACCATCGGCGACCTGCTCGAAGAGGCTACGGAGTATATTTTCGACCGGTTTTACAGCTCATTCGACAAAAAACCGGGCAAAATTCCGGAGCAGATAGATACAGCGCCCCTTGAGGAGCTTATTCTTATCAATAACGACTATCTTATACCCTACCTTAACTTTATTAAGGAGCATAAAGCGGTATTCAACGCCTTTATGAACAACCCCGGGTGTATGAAATCCCGCTGGCATTATTCGGAAATAAAGCGGCATATCATAACGCCTATTCTCGGAAGATTCAATATACCGCAGAACCTACAGAACTACCTGATAACCTATTATATAAACGGCACTATCGCTGTAATTAAGGAATGGGTCAGCGGGAACTGTAAAGAGTCGGTGGAAGAAATTTCGGAGATAATAATAAGCTGCGTACACCCCTACAGCGGCTTTAATGATGAGACGTATTGCGAGCGAAACGATGAAGAAGATACTTAAGTGGCTTAAAGACTGGAGAAAGTCGGATTACGGCTTTAAGACAATCGCCTTATCTGCGGCTTCTACGGTAATCGGGCTTGCCTTTACTGTTTACAATGGGTTTCTCGGGATATACTATTCCTCGGTATGGAACGGGGCGATATGCGTTTATTACATTCTGCTTGCTGTTGTAAGGGGGATTGTTGTAAACGGGCAGGTTAAAATGCAGAGCAGGACTTATGACAGCAAAAAGTATATCGGGCAGATTTACCTGCTGTCCCATATAATTCTTCTTGCAATAAACATAGCGCTGATTGTGCCGATTGCAGTTATGATAAAGGGCGGCAGGGCGTTTGACCTGGGAATGATACCCGCTATAACTATTGCGGCATACACAACCTATCGGGTTACTATGTCGGTTATCAATTTCAGAAAATCCCGAAAAAGCAAAAGCCCCCTTATCCGGGAGCTTAGAAATATAAATCTGATTGACGCACTGGTTTCGGTTTTACTGCTTCAGAACACGCTGATAATGGTGAACGAGGGCGGAATGACGGAGGATATGGCGGTGCTGTCTATTGCGTCAAGCACGGCTATTTGGGTGCTGATTGGGGTTATTTCTGTTGTGTCTTTTGCGAGAATAAGGGAAATAAAGAAGTAAAA
>JBJERK010000379.1:0-1820 GCA_051882255.1 Ruminiclostridium sp. | reverse complement strand
AACCAACGACACGAGGATTTTCAGTCCTCTGCTCTACCGACTGAGCTACAGAGGCGATAATGGCGACCCGGATGGGGCTCGAACCCACGACCTCTAGCGTGACAGGCTAGCGCTCTAACCAGCTGAGCTACCGGGCCGAATGGTGGGAGTTACAGGGCTCGAACCTGTGACCCTCTGCTTGTAAGGCAGATGCTCTCCCAGCTGAGCTAAACTCCCATCAACGTCGCTCACTTCAAGCGACTATTGTATTATACTACATCTTGTCCCGATTGTCAATACCTTTTTTGATTTTTTTCGATAATTTTTTTGACTGCCTTATTTATCCTGCACCAAACGCATAGAACGAAAGCCAATGCACATAATAATTACAGCCGCACAGCGGCAAATTACCCATAGAAAGGCAAAAAAATGAAAATGATGGACAAAATTGCGCTTTTTCTGCTTCTCGTCGGCGGTCTTAACTGGGGACTTGTAGGTCTGTTCGGCTTTGACCTTGTTGCATGGGTCTGCGGCGGTTCAAACAGCGTTGTAAGCAGAATTATCTACGTAGTTGTTGCTCTTGCTGCGCTCTGGTGCATTTCCCTTTATTTCAAGCGCAACGAGCTTATAGAAGCCGAGCAGAACTAAGCAGGAACGCAGAAAAAAGGCATTTCCCGAAAACAAGGAAATGCCTTTGCTTTTTGCTGTTTTGCTTTTAGTGCAGTCCTGCTTAATCAAAGCCTTTCGGAAGCGCCGAAATCGAAGGTATCAACGGACTCCTCCTCAACGCTGTCAAGAGAAATGCTCTCAATATCATCAGCCGCTTCTGTAATCTCGTCCTGTTCTGCAGGAGCTTCTTCTGCGGCAGCCTCGGCAGGAGCTTCCTCCTCGTCCTCAACAGGCTCTGAGTCAGCTTCCTCTGCGGTTTCCTCCGCAACACCGGATAAATCCTCAGCAGGTTCTTCTTCCACAGGCTCAGCCTCAACTACATCCTGCTGCTCAGCGGCAGTAACGTTTATGGAGCTTACCATATTCTTGAGGTTTTCGATTTCGCCCTTTATGGATTCGCCTGCGTCCTTTGCAAAGTTTACGGTCTTGTCCTTAGCGTCCTTTGCAAATTCAACGGTCTTGTCCTTGGTTTCCTTTGCGAATTCCTTTGTCTTTGCAACAGTATCCTCGCCCTTGGCAACCATATCCTTGTTGATAATCTCGTCAATGCCTTCCTTGAACTTTTCGGTGCCTGTCTTAATTGCGCCTACTGCAAAAAGAGAAGCCTTCTGAATCTTTTCCTTGGGAGTAGAGTGCTTTTCCTCAACAAAAACCTCGGACTCGTCAAAATCCCTTGCTCTCTGTTCCTTTTCTGCGGCGTTCTTTTCAAGAATCTTCTTTCCAACGTAGAAGCCTACGCCCGCTAAAGCAGCTAAGCCTACAAATGCAGATAATTTTCCCATTTCAACCATTCCTTTCGTAGGGCGGTAAACCGCCTTTTCACGTTGCCTTATTATTACTGATATTATACAATATTTTCCCTGTTTTGTAAAGTATTTTTATATATATTTTTTGTTAATTGCTTCAAGCCTGTAAATCGGGCAGCCCTCCGAAGAAAACCGCTCCTCATATTCGGTAATAATATTCCCCTCGAAGCCGCTGTTATGCAGGTCAAAGGTAATATTGCGAAGCCTGAAGCCGCAGTCGGAAAAGCTGTTGAGCGAAAACTCGAAAAGCTTTGCGTTATCCGTTTTCTGCTCGATTACGCCCTCATCTTTCAGAATATTCTTGTATATCGCAAGAAATCTGGGGTGGGTAAGCCTGTGCTTTGTGTAGGTATTTTTCGGGAAAGG
>JBJERK010000378.1:0-6917 GCA_051882255.1 Ruminiclostridium sp. | reverse complement strand
TTCGGCACCGTCTTTTAGCAAATCTTTTCCTTCGTTCAAACGGTTATTAGTATTAACACAGACGGCAAAATTATTATACCGACGCCAGACCTTTCTCCAAAAAGCTTTCCTGCTCAACAGTTATCTTCTCATCAGCAATAGCGCCGATAACATCACGGAATATGTAGTAATCGGGATTTTCGGTTAATGTCAGAAGCTTTGTAATATAGTCATCGTTCTTCTTTAGACCCTTGCTTTTATAAAGATTATAGCAGCAAATATCCATATTTAACGGCTGTAGTCTGTTAATGATATTATTCTTTAATCTCACAAACATTTTAAAACCGCCATAATCAATATCTCCCCAGAAATAAGCAGGGATATTGTTTTCACAGCAAAGCTTCCTGAAAAAGTCGCCTCGCTGAGGGCTGTAAAATCCTCCGTGATATACAACCAGTTCTCTGTCTGTTTTGTTATTAAGGCAATACTCGGAATAGTTCGTCTTATTCTCAATAAATATAATCCTGTCCGTTTCAAAAACATTGATATACTTTATATCCGAAACTGTTTCGCTTGATATGCAGGCGCCTTTGCTCATGGGCGAAAAGCCAACAGTGCCGCCTGTAAAGCAAATACTCACATTCCCGCAGAATTCGAAAATTTCAGGCATCATTATAATACCCACCTGAGCCAGCGCCTCACGGTCGCTGATTTCCTCAACATCAGCCAGATCAGGCTCGCTGCTTTTTATAACAGGTATAATATATTGCTTGATATCACGTTCAAATTTCTTTGAATCTCCATAAACCTTAACACTGAAGGCTCTCATAGAAACTGCACTCTCAAGCTTGTCAATGCCTGTTAAAGCGGCAAGGAATGCAGCTATTAGCTCATTATCTTTGCTCCAGATACCCGAAAGCCTATTGACAGCCAGTATATACTCACGACTGCTTTTAAGGAACGTATAAATCCAGCGGGTTCTTACTTCCGAAACAGCCTTATCTATAAGCTTTGCTACGTCATCAACCCTTGTCGCTCTTTTTTCTCGTTCGAGATAATGGAAAACAGTATCAGCATTTGAAAGATTCAGCCAGATACTACCGATTATATAATCCTTTCGTACCCAATCGAAATCAATAAAGCCCTTGCTTTTAAGATACAGCATATCATCTCTGAAATCCCGGTAATCTTCCTCTTCAATATCAGGAATCCTGACCTCATTATTCCGGCAGATAATACGGACTCTGCGATTTGAACCGGGGACTCTGTTCTCGTATTTATCAAGCAGCTTATTAAGAACATCCGACTTATAATCCATTACATCTCACTCATTTCCTTTGTCCATTCTATTACAGTTGATTTATAAATATTGCCGACAGCCTCTTTGTGAACCAATAACGCTTTATCCGAAACAGGAGCTATATCGGCAACCTTTTCGGGAGGGGAGCAGATAATAGCCTGCAGCCCGAATTTTCTCAGCAGGCGAACGCTTTCTATTATTCTTTCCCCGTCCATTTTGTTGAAGGCTTCATCAAATATTACAATTCTTGCAGTATTGCCATAATCGCTGTTATCGTTCACTTTATAAAGCTCTGCAAAGGAAGCAAGAACAGCTATGTAAAAAGGCGTCTGCGTTTCGCCGCCTGATTTGGTAAAAATCGACTTTGACAGCTTGTCCGTTCTGCCGTTGCTGTCCGTTGAAAGCAGGTCGAATGTCAGATAAGTCTTGTATTTGCTGAAAAGCTCAACGTTCTTTTCGATTTTTCCCGTATCGCCGTCAAGGCTTATAATCTGCGAAAACAAATTATCTATAACAGTCTGATATTTATCGGTAAAAGCATAGCTGAACAGCCCCACATTTCCGTTTTCAAGCAAATCGGACATAATCATATCGTAATAATCACGATAATCCGGATTCGGCTCAACCTTGAATTTATAGGTATCATTTCCGAATTGTGCAATTTTCAACGCCTTATTCAAGTCGTCTATTTTTTCGTATGCATTTTGAATATTACCTCTCAGCTTATACAAGAAATCGCTCTGGAACTGCTCCATAGCGTCGGTTTTAGCCTTTTCGATCCGCTCCTTGTATTTCGGAAGCTCATAGTCCTTGATTTTCTGATAAGCTTCCTCATATTCGCTGTTGTCCGATACGTCGGCAACCTTAAACGAAGCTTTTTCTTCTGCGTTGTAATTGCTTCTTTTCTCGGTAAGAATATTTTCCCTTTCCGATATGCCGGTTAAGGTAGCTTTTACAGGAGAAATATACTTATCCCTGACTGCGGCGGCAGCTTTGCAATCCGAAAGCTCGGCTTCAAATCTTGGAATGCCTGTTGTATTCTGATATTCGACTGAATATCTATCGGTTACAGTCTGCCTGCTGACGAAAATATTCTTTTCTAACTGCGGAATTTTATTGGCGACAGTATCATCCCGTTCGCGTTCAAAATTATTGATGAAATTTGAAGCTTCCTCCTTTTTGTCGTACGCTGCGGCGATTTGTGCTTTTATATTGCTTATTTTAACGTCCATTTCGTCAAGCCAGTAAAAATCAATCTTATCCAGCGTAACGTTTATCTCTTGAAGCTTTTCATTTGCTTCCTTTCTGCTGTTATAGCCGCCGAAAACAGCGCAAACAGCAGAAGAAATATAGTTTTCGGCAAGAAACCATTCCCCCGAAACAACAGGCTTAAGCGCATTTGCTATTCCGCTTTTTTCGGCAATAGCAGCGTTTATATCCCTTAGCTGCTTTGTTTTTATTTCAATCTGTTTTTCAATGGAATTCATACCTATATAGGGATTTCGGTAAGCGTCGGGCTTCAGCGCCTTTACGGCAAAGCTATGATAAACCATACATTCCCTTGTCACAGATGTTCTGAAATCCCGGATTTTATCGTCACTGTAACAGCGGATAACATTTCCCAGCAGAAAATCAATATAAGCCTGCACATATTTATCCTGACTTTTTACTACGCTTGCAAGGCTGTCTTTCTTTGGCGTACTGCCAAATTCATAGGCTTTCTGTAAATCAACAACGGCAAAACGGTAAAATCCGTTTCTTTCTCTCGCCTCTTTATAAATCAGATATGCGTCCATAAAGTACTGCGGCGGAACAATAATATTCATTCTCTGGGTATTTAAATAGCCTTCAACCGCATTGTGCCACTCTTCATCAGTAACCTCAATCAAGTCCGCAAGAAAGCTTACAGGAATTTCCTCATTGTATTTCTGCGTTAACCCCTCCTGAATAGCGCTTTTCAGCCGCACCGCTTCATCGGGATATGCTTTTACGCCCTTTTGCAGCGCCTCAATCTGTTTTCTAAGATTATCCGCTTGTCCTCTCAAATCGACGAGCTGCCCTTTTACCTCCGACAATATAGGCTCGATTTTTTCTTTTGCAAGCAAATACGAGGCTCTGATACTGCCAAAAAATTCAGGGGATAAAAGCTCAAAATCCTTTTCCGAAAGCTGTTCTGTTCTTTTAAGATACGATATTACCCGATTAATTGATTCTTTTATTTCCTCGTCTTCAATTTTTTCAAAACAGCTTCCGAATTTGTTAAGCCAGCAAACAGACGAAGTTTTTATTTCAAGAATAAAGGAAGCAATCATTTCGTTATATTTTTCTATATCGGAAATAATCCGTTTTTTCTCGCTTTCAAGCCAATCGCCGTTATTCTCTGACCAGTATTTTTCCTTATCCCTTCTTAGTCTTTCACATTCATCTTCAAGCTGCTTTATATGTTTGCCTATTTCTTCATATTCCTGTTTAAATTCCGATATATGCTCATTGTATTCCTTAAGCTTAAGCTTTGTATCATCAAGCTGCTGTTCAAAATCCTTAAATGTGCCGTAATCAATTAAAAATTGCTGGATTTTATGACGGGAACGAAGCTTTTCAATCTCCGAATATAAACCGCATATTTCCTCAAGCTTTTTCAGCTTGTTCTCAAAGCTCTGCGCTATTTCCTCCTGCCGCTTATAGTTAAGAATATTATCCTGCATAGCGGTTATATCAATATCGTCCTCTATATCGCATACATATTCTGTTATAAATTTTTCAATATCATTTATCGGCTCAAAGGATATTGCTTTTCTAAGCATTGTAATAAATTTCGGCACATGAATATTGAGCTTTGTAAGAGCTAATTGCCTGTAGCTTTCCGTACCATCTCTGGTTTCGTATTTATTAGGATATTTCTCTTTGAAATATTTCAGCATATCGTTAATAGCCATTGTTTTTCCGTTTTCAATAAACCTGAATTCGGGAATCATACTGCGAAGCCAGAAAAACTTTCTCTTGGTTTCGCTGCCGTCCGAAAAGGTATCGAAAACTGCGCCGAGGCAAAAATGCTCCGCCTTAAAATCATCAAAAAACTCTGCAACTATATATGTGCTGAAATCCTTTCCTTCTCTTACGCTTCTGTTTCCGCTTTCAATGTCTTCGCCCATTGAACCTACAAGATAGCTTTTAAGCGTTCTCTCTGATTTTTTGCTTGCAGCCCGATTGAATGCAACGCTTCTGGTTTCACCCATAAGCACTACCTGAAGGGCGTCAATAATGGTAGATTTTCCCGCCGAATTCTTTCCGGTAAGAAAATTTATCATTCCGAAATCTATTAAAGTATTCTGGAAATAATGCCAATTAATCAGAAGCAGCCGCGTCATCTTCTTCATTACTCATTTCCTCCGCTTCAGCCTTAAAGTTATCGCAAATAGTTTTGCATTTCTCATTGGGCACTGCTATCAGCACCGATGGCAGTATAACAAATCTGCACTCAATATCATCATAGCTTTCATCAAGCTTTCTTATAAGGTTATGGGCTTCAAGCACTCTGAAAGCGTCCTTAATCTCCTTCTGAGCGGGCTTTTTTGGATATATGGAGAACTCATTAACTATCTTGCCAAATAAATCTCCTGTTGTGGTGCATACATCGTTTGTACTGCTTGCCTGTGTTCTTAATTCTTCGTATATAAGCCTCATGGTTATGAGCATGACTGTTGTAAGCTTATTCAGCGACAGCCTGTTAAGTCCGTTTACATTTCTTACATATATGACGCCATACTGCACATCCTTATATATTTTCCAGCCGCACAGTTCAAGATAATCATAGAACAGCTCATAGTTGGCTTCAATAAATCTGTACTCCTTTGAAATGCGCCCCTGCGCCTCGTCCCTTAGTATGTAGGTTGTGGACAGCAGCATATTGCATATCCGGGAGAATTCGTCCTTTTCTCTTTGCGTCATTTCTTCAAATCTGTCAAGATTCATTTTTGAATTCTCCTTTTATACACGATATATGGTATTTCGTAGCTTCCCGATTTTATAATATCATCGGTAAAATCAATAGTGTAGTTTGAATTTTTGTCGTCAGCCTGCACAACAGAAAGCAAGGTCATAATATAAGTATCATCATCGGTTATATCAAATTCCCGAGTGGTTATTTCTGATTTATCTCCAAGAAGCCCTTCAACAAAAGCAGCCACTTTCTTTTTGCTGTATTTGTTGTTCATAATCTGCATTGCCATCGCCCTGGCTTTTATCTTGAAATCAACGGAATCCTCCGACATAATGAGTTCCGAATTTCTTGTCCGTCTTTTTACACGCCTGCGGTCATGCAGACTCTCGTCATTTACATAAGAAAGCTCGTAAAGTTCCAGAGCGTCCGATATGCAGCCGCATACATCATCGCTGAATTTTTCATAGGAAAGAAGCTTCAGCAGCGATATAAGATTGCCTTTTACCGTTTGGTCGGAATTTATAAGATAGTCGATTTTTAATGTGGTAGCTTTTGTATATTGACGATTTTTCCGGTCAATCGGGTTTATAAAATCCTTGTCGAGATTTTCATAGACATCAATTATATAATGAATGTTTCTTAAAATATCATTTCTGCATTCTTCAAGAGTTACATCGTTCTGATTTGCCGATAAGTACCTTGCCATTTCCTCAACCGTATTATCCTCCGAAAGCCAGGTTTTAAGCACAAGCTGAATTGGCATCTTATATTTCGGAACAGAATCTTTGATTTTAAGAGGACGCAGTATCCGTGACACTACCTCCTCCTGGAAAACCTCGTAATGTGAATAAAGCACATTATTTATATTAAGCGTATTTATTAACTGCTGATTGTAATAGGTAATGCTGTGATAAACCGATTTAAGACTTTCAACAAGCTTTTCTGTCCTTTCGGCACCGTCCTTTAGTGCAGTTACCATTTCAAAGGGGTCATGGGTACCCTGAGCCATTTTCAGGGAAGAGTATGTTGAATATACATAGGCGAAGTTTTCCGAATCGGAAACATTTGCAATATCGTACAGAAGCTGAATGATTTTATAACTGAATCCCGGCACAGTCACATATTCCTTAAAGTCATTTTCGGTTTCAATCAATATCCAGCCAACGCTCTTTAATCGCCGCACTAAAAAATGAGCCTTTCCGGAAACCGAACGTTCGTTTTCGAGCAGGTCTTCATCAGAAAAATCCGCAGCTATAATATCATCATCAAGCTTTGCGCTTATCATAGATATAAGCTCATCCTTTGCAATCTTTAAATGCTGCTTGAATGCGTCAAGGAGAACAAAAAGAGATTTAACATACAGCCCCTTATTTTTCGAAGCAAGAATTGAAAATAAATTTTCCGGTATAACATCATACAAGTCCAAATCTTTAATCCCCCCTCAATGCTAATCAGACAGCACTGTTATATTCTGCCCCTGCCATATTTAAACGCCAAAGAATCAGATAAGAGAAAACCGGAATATGTATAACAACTTATTTTTATTATAACACCAAGTATGTCGAATTTCAATATATTCAGGGAAATTTTGACGGCACTGTCGTTACTTATCAGCGCAGATATATACTCCTGCACCTAAAGGAACAATATAAGGCAACCCCGCCCCCAAAATTTCCAATCAAAAATTTACAGCAAAAG
>JBJERK010000377.1:0-6917 GCA_051882255.1 Ruminiclostridium sp. | reverse complement strand
GTAAGACTTGTAAATAGAAAAGCAGCGACCGCCCGAGGATTTCCTCGGGCGGTTTTGCTGTATTTGGTGATTTTATTAAATGCGTTGAAAGCTTACCGTTTAAATTACTCACAGATAAATCCCCTCATACTGCCTTAAAATATCGTCATGATTGAATATCGGTATAGCCCCGTCCCGCAGGAAGCTCACAACTCCCGCATACCTGTCGTCAAAAATATCCGGCGGCGGTACGCAGAACACATCTCTGCTCTCATCAGCGGCGTAGGAGGCTGTTATCAGCGAGCCGCTGTCCTTGCCTGCCTGAAATACCGCAGTACCACGGGAAAGCCCCGCAAGAATACGGTTTCTCGCCTTGAAGTATTCGGGAGTGGGGCTTGTGCCGGGGAGAAGCTCGGTAAGATAAGCTCCGCCGTTCAGCACAATTTTCTCCCGCATTTCCTTACTGCCCGCAGGATAGTCAAAATCAATTCCACAGGCAAGCACGCCCACCGTAGGCGTGCCCGCATTTATGCAGGCGTTGTGTGCAAAGCTGTCCACCCCACGAGCCATTCCGCTTACAATCGTAACTCCGTTCAGGGCAAGGTCCTTGCAGACCCTCGGACACAGCTTGCTTATGTATGGGGTAATGTCCCTTGAACCAACAACGGTAATCGCAAGCTTTTCAAGGCAAGCAAGACTGCCCCTGTAAAAAAGGACAACCGGCGGGTTGAAAATCTCGGAAAGGAGGGCGGGGTAGTCGGGACTTCCGATTGTGATTATGGAATAGCCCTTTTCCTTACAGTGGTTAAGAACCCTTTCAGCCTTTTCTATGGTGCAGTAGCTAAGCGAGGCAGCCTGTTTCGCCGTTAAGAACATATTGTCACCGCCGCTTATTTCCTCGTAAGCAGTTTTCGGGTCGCCGTACCTTGCAAGTATTTCGTGAATAACGGGATTTGCGGGCTTTAAAAGCCCTATAAGCCAGATATAATATTTCTCCATAGTATTCTCCGCATAAAGAAAATTCTTATTATATGATACCATAGATTATGCCATTTATCAAGAAGCTTTGGAAAATTTTGTATATCGTTCAAGCAGTATCACATATATTTTTCTAAGAATATATGCGCTTTACGCCCGAAAGGAATGATACCTATGTTTTCCGAGCTTATCGAGCTTGCCCTTAAAAACCTCATATTCTTTGCTCTGCACCTTGACGGGGGCAGTTACCCGAGGCAGTTCACAAAAAAGGAGGAGCAGGACTGCATAGAGCGAATGAGCAAGGGCGACCCGCTGGCAAGAAACGAGCTTATTGAGCATAATCTTCGGCTGGTTGCATACATAGTAAATAAGCATTACAGCGATTCACGGGACTGCGAGGATTTAATTTCAATAGGCACAATCGGGCTTATCAAGGCGGCTGAAACCTTTGACGCAAAGAAGGAGATAAGCTTTTCGACCTACGCCAGCACCTGCATACAGAATCAGATTAAAATGTATTTCAGAAAGAATAAGCACAAAAGCTCCGAGGTTTATATGAACGAGCCGATAGACGTTGACAAGAACGGAAACGAGATAACAATGGCGGATATTTTCAGCGATGATGTCTGCGTTGACGACGAGGTTGATCTGCGGATAAATATGGAGAAGCTTTACAGATACGTCAATTCCGCCCTTGACGACAGGGAAAGAACAATAATTTCCAAGCGCTACGGTCTGACAACGGCAGGAACCGTAACAAGACCCCTGACCCAGCGTGAGGTGGCAAAGGAAATGGGAATTTCCCGCTCCTACGTTTCCCGAATTGAGAAAAAAGCGATAGAAAAGCTTAAGGCGGAGTTTGATAAGCGGGATATGGGTTAAGGTGCAGTCGGTTATGACACGCAATTTATACTGAAAACCGCAGCAAGCAGGCAAAAGCCCGCCTGTTCAGCTTACTTCTGCATGCAAAACAGAAAACCCTTACAAATTTGCATTTGTAAGGGTTTTACTGGTGCCGCTGATCGGACTTGAACCGATACGGTATTGCTACCAAGGGATTTTAAGTCCCTCGTGTCTGCCTATTCCACCACAGCGGCGCATTTAATGAAATTATTATACACCAAAAAAATACCGTTGTCAATAGTTTCTGACAAAATATTTTAAAAATAAAATGCGTGAAAAGATTGAAAAAAAGCACATGATATAGTATAATAATATTAATAGTGTGCAGGTGTCGGCATTTTTCGGCTGTATTCTGCCTGTACGGAAAGGAATAATAAATATGCCACAGGAATTTTCGGTTTCCCTCGACAGGATTATAAAGGAATACGAGCTGGAAGTTATCTACTGCCCTAAAAAGCCGGAGGAAATCAATATTTACAGCTGCGACGTAAACCGCCCCGGTCTTCAGCTTGGCGGTTTCTATGAATATTTTGACAATACCCGTATCCAGATTCTCGGAAAGTCCGAATACGCTTTTATGGAGCATCGCTGCGAGGACGAAAGACGCTGCTCCTTCGATACTCTTTTCTCCCAGCAGCCCCCTGCAATCGTAGTAACCCGAGACCTTGAGCTTTTCCCCGAAATGGCGGGGCTTGGCGAAAAGTACGGCGTTTCCGTTTTAAGGAGCAGAGAAAGCACCTCTGCGTTTATGGCTAAGCTTATTGCATTTCTGAATTTAAACCTTGCTCCCCGTATCACCCGTCACGGCGTTCTTATTGAAATCTACGGCGAAGGCGTTCTGATTTTAGGCGACAGCGGAGTAGGTAAGAGCGAAACCGCAATTGAGCTTGTAAAGAGAGGCCACCGTCTTGTTGCAGACGACGCAGTTGAAATAAGAAGAACCTCGAATATTACCCTTGTAGGCAGCTCTCCCGACAATATCCGCCACTTCCTTGAACTTAGAGGTATCGGAATTATCAACGTAAGACAGCTTTTCGGTATGGGTGCAGTAAAGGTTACCGAGAAAATTGATATGGTAGTAGAGCTTGAACCATGGAACCCCGAAAAGGTTTACGACAGAATGGGTATGGACAACCACTATATGTCAATCCTCGGCGTAAAGGTGCCTTACCTCACAATCCCTGTAAAGCCCGGCAGAAACCTTGCTGTTATTCTTGAGGTTGCAGCCATGAACAACAGACAGAAGAAGATGGGCTACAACGCTGCTCAGGATTTGCTTGACAATCTCGGGCTCAACATGGAAGGCGCTGACACAGTAACAAAGTTTGATATATAATTAAAAAGAACAAAAGAAGGAAAAGCTTTGGAAAAAGAAAATAAAACTGCTTTTATTGCAGATATGCACACCCACACCCTTGCTTCAACCCACGCATACAGTACGATTACGGAAAACGCACTGTGGGCATCGCAGCACGGCATAAAATATCTGGGTATGACCGACCACGGAATACAAATGCAGGACAGCCCCGATACATGGCATTTTGAGAACCTGCGAATACTTCCCGACTATCTTCACGGAGTGCGGATAATAAGGGGAATTGAGGCGAATATAACCGATTTTGATGGAAATATCGACATCTATCCCGAGTACGTCTATGACAGCCTTGAATGGGTAAACGTTTCGTTTCACAAACAGGTACTGCCCGCAGGAACGAAAACTGACCATACAAGAGCCTATCTGGGCGCTCTCAAAAACCCCCATGTTGACGTAATCTGCCACTCGGAGGACATTCACTACGACTACGATTTTGATGCAGTCTGCCGTGAGTGCGCCGACAGAGGAAGGCTTATCGAGCTGAATGTAGGACGGCTCTTAAGGGGCAGGGGTGCAGACGACAGGTATGCTCTGATACTTGAAGCCTGCGAGAAATATGGCACAAGCATAATCGTAAATTCCGACGCTCATTTTTACACCAAAATCGGAGATTTTGCCCTTGCTGAGGAGCTGCTTGAAAAGACAGGATTTCCTATGGAGCTGGTTGTAAATGCAGACGAAAAGCGTATGGAAAAGTATCTTGAAAGCAGGAATAACAGAAAATAATATGAAAGGATTTAACAATATGTACAACATCGGTATCGACTTAGGAGGAACAAACATCAAGGTAGGAGTTGTTGACGAGAATTATAATATAATTGGTCGTTCCAACATCAAGACAAATCTCCCCCGTCCCTCGGAGGAGATTGCGGAGAGTATAGCAGAGGGCGTAAGACTTGCCTGCGATGACGCAAAAATCAGTGTTTCCGACGTTAACAGCATAGGTATCGGAACTCCCGGAACTGCCAACAGAGATACGGGCGTAGTTCTCTATTCCTGCAACTTAGGCTTTGAAAATTTCCAGCTTGGAAAGGTTTTAAGCGAAAAGCTTGGAACAGAAATCTTCGTTGAAAACGACGCTAATGCTGCTGCATTCGGTGAGGTTGTAAACGGAGCAGGAAAGGGCTACAAGAACGTTGTTGTTATTACTCTCGGCACGGGAGTAGGCGGCGGAATTATAATTGACGGCAGAATTTATACCGGCTTCAACTTCTGCGGCGGCGAGCTTGGACATACAGTAATCGAGTATAATGGAAGACAGTGCTCCTGCGGAAGAAAGGGCTGCTTTGAGGCGTACTCCTCCGCAACCGCTCTTATCAACTTCACCAAGGAAGCTATGGAAGCTGACAAGGACACGAAAATGTGGGAAATCGCAGGCGGAAAAATCGAGAACGTAGACGGAAAAACCGCCTTTGACGGTATGCGTGCAGGAGACAAGAAGGCGAAGGAGGTTGTTGATACATACATCAACTACCTGGGCTGCGGACTTACCAACGTAGTAAATATCTTCCAGCCCGAGCTGCTTCTTATCGGCGGCGGAATCTGCAAGGAGGGCGAAAACCTTACAAAGCCGCTGCTTGAATACATAGCAAGAGAAAGCTACTGCATAGACCCCAAGGCTTCCACAAAGCTGGATATTGCAAAGCTTGGAAATGATGCGGGAATAATCGGCGCCGCATATCTGTATACTTTAAAGTAAGGGCAGAAATCAGGCTGTCGATAAACCGTCATCTGCGTTGTCAACCTGAAATTTAGCTTTTTATACGAGCTGAAAGCCCGACAATTGTCGGGCTTTACTGTCACTATTCTCTTTCGGAGGTACAGATGAAATATAATTCTATTGAAATGATTGCGGAGAAATACGGCGCAGAATGTATACGGAATGAAAAGCTGGCAAAATACACTTCCTTTGAAATCGGCGGCAGCTGTGATATTCTTGTAAAGCCGAACAGCGCCGACTGCTTAAAGGATATTCTGAAAAGTTGCCGTGAAAACGGAATAAATTACTATATCCTCGGCAGAGGCAGTAACGTTCTCATAAGCGATAATGGCTTAAATGGCGCAGTAATCCTTCTTTCCTCCGATTTTTCCAATATATGGAAGGGAAACGAGGATAACGAGCGTATCTACTGCGCCGCAGGCGCTTCTCTTACAAAGGTCTGCGCCTTTGCAAGGGACAACAGCCTTACGGGGCTTGAATTTGCCTACGGAATCCCCGGCTCTGTCGGCGGCGCTCTTTATATGAATGCAGGAGCCTACGGCGGGGAAATGAAGGACGTTGTAGAAAGCTGCTTCTATCTTGACGAGAATCTTGAGCTTAAGGAAATGAGCGCTTCCGAAATGGAGCTTTCCTACCGTCACAGCGTTTTCAGCGGCAAAAACTACGTTATAACAGCGGTCTGCTTTAAGCTTAAGAAGGGCGATAAATCGGAAATATCCGCAAAAATGTCCGAGCTTATGGAAAAGCGGCGCTCAAAGCAGCCCCTTGAATATCCCAGCGCAGGAAGCACATTCAAGCGCCCCGAGGGGGACTTTGCCGCAAGACTTATAGAAGCAAGCGGCTTAAAGGGCTACACCTGCGGCGGAGCGCAGGTAAGCGAAAAGCACAGCGGCTTTGTAATAAACAAGGAAAATGCGTCATTTGAGGACGTAATGAATGTAATAAAGGGCGTAAAGGAAAAGGTTTACGCCGACTCGGGCGTAATGCTGGAGTGTGAAGTGCTGATAATGGAATAAAGGAAAAGACAGAATGGAATTTATAATTGTAACAGGAATTTCAGGCTCGGGCAAGTCCTGCGCCGCCAATGTTTTAGAGGATATAGGCTACTTCTGCATAGATAATATGCCGCCCCAGCTTATCCCGAAATTTGCGGAGCTTTGCGGCGAAAATTCAGCAATCGAAAAGGTTGCGATAGTTGTTGATATAAGGGGCGGAGAGCTGTTTCTGCGGCTTTGGGACAACGTTGAGAATATGCGAAAAAGCGGGCTTAACGTAAAGGTACTTTTTATCTATGCAGACAGGGACGTTATCAAAAGAAGATACAAGGAAACCCGCCGCAAGCACCCTCTTTACGATATTGCAGGCGGCGATATTGACAAGGCAATCGACGCCGAGTTTGATATACTTATGCCCTTAAGGGAACATTCCGACTACTACATTGACACAAGCCTTATGACTACGGCAAAATTCAAGGAGAATATGCTGAATATCTTCCTTGAAAACGTAAATGACAGTATGGTTATAAGCTGCGTTTCCTTCGGCTTCAAATACGGAGTTCCCGACGAGGCAGACCTTGTTTTTGACGTGCGCTGCCTGCCCAACCCCTTTTACGTTCCCGAGCTTAAGGCGAAAACGGGGGAGGATAAGGAGGTACGGGACTACGTTATGGACTCCGAGGTATCGAAAACCTTGCTTTCTAAGCTTACCGACCTTATGGATTTTCTTGTACCCCAGTACATCGCCGAGGGAAAGAGCCAGCTTGTAATAGCCTTCGGCTGTACCGGCGGCAAGCACAGAAGCGTTACCTTTGCAAAGCTAATGCGTGACCACCTTGACGAAAAGGGCTATAATGTAAGGCTTCTGAACAGGGATTCTTCAAAATAATTTTTTGCAGGAAGGCGGGGCAGCGACTTTGTCATTTTCCAACGAAGTAAAACAGGAGCTTTGCCGTGCTGATATTTC
>JBJERK010000376.1:0-1821 GCA_051882255.1 Ruminiclostridium sp. | reverse complement strand
TTGTGGCTGCCAACAGGGGCTTGACGAAGTAGATGTGCCTTTATCGACAGCCTGAGGCGCTTCCCGAAAGGGAAGCGCCTGTTTTTGTATCTGTTTCTAAAGTGTTTTTAAAAGGCATAAACCTGATATCAGCTATCGGTATTCAGGTTTGACTGAGGAACATATGCTTCGTCAATTTCGTCCCAATACTCGTTAATCTTGGCAATCTCCTCTTCATGATTTCCCGAACAGTAGCGTGGAATATTGCTGATACGATAGTAGCCAATATCGGTCGAAGTACAGGAGGAGGAAGCAAGCAAGCCTGTTTCGGTGCAGTACTTACGCTCAATCGTTGTCGAGTCGGGCGCAAAGCTGCAGGGCGTCGAGGTATCCTCAATTTCCACCATTACATCGTGCCAGGCTTGCGCAACAAACTTCTTATTCGGAATGTTATCGGTTTTCTTGTTCATATCGTTTCCTGCCCAACCTATTGCAACGTAGTTGGGCGTACAGCCTGCAAACAGCAGGTCATAACCGGAGTTTGAAGTACCCGTTTTTCCGATTACCTCAACATTGTCAAGCTGTGCGCGGTAACCCGAGCTTCCGATATAGGTTGTAACCTTTCTCATCATACGGTTTGTAATCCACGCCGTATCGGAATCAATTGCCTGCGTACCATAGAAGTCCTGTTCAAGAATAACGTTACCTCTGCTGTCAATTACTCGGCTGTAAAGTCTAGGCTCATAGTATATTCCGCCGTTACCGAAAATCTGATAAGCCGCAGTAAGCTCTATCAGCTTAACTCCCTCGGTAAGCGCTCCAAGAGAAAGAGGAGCCAGGTCTATATCCGATTTTTGAAGAGTAGAAAGTCCCAAATTCTGCGTCACCTGGTTATATACAACCTGCGGAGTAAGCTCGCGGGTGGTTCTTACTGCGACCGTATTCAGCGATTCACGCACCGCCCACCAGATAGGACGAAGCTCGCCAAGACCGCCCGCATTCTGGAAGTTCTTGGGCCATAAATCATCGCTGTCCTTAATCTTAATTCCCCTATCGGGCACCATCATAGAGTAGTAAATCGCATTCTCCTGAATACCCGTAGAGTAAGGTCCTATCGGCTTCATAGTAGAACCCGGCGAACGTACCGCCATAGTCGCGCGGTTAAAGCAGTTATCGCCCGGCTTGTCGCCGATACCGCCAACCAGAGCTACAACAGTTCCCGTATAATCCATAATAACCATCGCCGACTGCAGTAAGTCCTTTTCGGGAGTGGATTTATCGTATTTTGTCTGAATAATAAGCGGGTCTTTGTACTTTTCCTCGAGAATAGCCTGCTTCTCGATATCCATATTGGTATAAATCTTAAATCCGCCGTTGTAAATCTCGTTTCTGGCGGCGGTAAGGGTAATTCCCTTCAACTCAGCATAATCCGCAACTACCTGATTGATTGCCGCGTCGGTGTACCAATTCTGCGAAACCTCATAGGTGCCGTTCCACTTGTAGGCTTCGTAGGTATCCTCGTCCTCAGGCTCTTCCCCTTCGGGGTCTTCGGAAGCAACAGAACGGGGGTCAATGTAGCCGAAAGCGTCTCCGTATACAACATTCTTGAACTTAACCTGTTCCGTCTTTGCCAGCTCGTATTCCATCGTGTTGATATAGCCCTGCGTGAACATCTCGTTAAGCACCCAGAGTTGCTGCTCCTTACACTTTTCAAGGTTCGCATACGGTGTGAATTTGCTGGGGTTCTTGATTATTCCTGCGATGATAGCAGCCTCCGCCACATCAAGCTCAGCCGGAGTTTTACCGAAATACGAGTCGCAGGCGGCTCCTATTCCGTAGTTC
>JBJERK010000375.1:6150-6961 GCA_051882255.1 Ruminiclostridium sp. | reverse complement strand
GTTTGACGGTCGATGAAATAAGCGATTTAACTCCGTTGAGCAAGCTTACAAACCTGACCGAACTTTATTTGGATAGTAATAATATAAGAGATATTAGCCCACTAAGCAAGCTTACAAATCTTACAACTCTTAATCTGAGTTATAATAAAATCAGCGATATAAGTTCGTTGAGCAAGCTTACAAATCTTACAGAACTTGATTTGGAAAATAATCAAATCAGCGATATAAGTTCGTTGAGCAAGCTTACAAACCTCACCAATCTTTATCTGCGTAGTAATAATATCAGCGATATTACCCCGTTAAGCAAGCTTACAAATCTTGAAATACTTTATGTGAGTGATAACAACCTCACCCAATCCCAAATTGACAAATTACAGCAAAAGCTATCCAACTGCACAATAGAATACTAACCCCCAGCCGCTTCCCCCGAAGCGGCTGTCCCTCTGTCCCCTCCCCGTCAAATCAAATCCCCCTTCCCCTCCTCCTGCCCCCAAATAACAACTATTCCATAAAAATCCCCGCATATATTTGTATAATAATCCAAATATTGTCAAAAAATCCATAAAACTGTTGAAAAAAGCCTGATTTTATGTTATGATACTATGTAAATATAATCAAGGAGGAAATTATATGTTTTGTACCAATTGCGGTCATCAGCTATCCGATGACGCAAAATTCTGCAACAACTGCGGCGCTAAGCTTGAAGAACCCGCCGGCGAAACAGTTGTACCGCAGTATACCGATAAAACCGAAATAATACCTCAGCCCGCTGAACCGGCTGCACCCGTTGAACCCGCTGCACCCGCTGCGC
>JBJERK010000375.1:0-6050 GCA_051882255.1 Ruminiclostridium sp. | reverse complement strand
CCGCTGTTCCGCCTCAGCCCGCTGTTCCGCCTCAGCCCGCTGTTCCGCCTCAGCCCGCTGTTCCGCCTCAGCCAACCCAGACTATTCAGCCCGAGTTCTTCTCACAGCAGACAGCCCCCGCAGCTGCGGCTGCAGTAAAGACTAAAAAGAAGTCTCCCGTACTGCTGATTGTGATTATTGCGGCAGTTGTGGTTGTTGCCGCACTTGTGGGCTGCTTCTTCCTGTTTAAGGCGCCGATAGCAAGGCTCTTTATGGGCGACGAAAACTACGCAAATATGGTTATGACCGGAAGCTTTGACAAGATTTCCGAAACTCTGGGCGCTGAGGAGGCGTTAAGCCTTGCAGGTGCTATGAGCGAGCTGGACTTAACCTCCGGCAGCTCCGACAGCACCGAAACCGCAGGAAAAGCGCTTGACGCCGTGGGAGCAGCCTTTGTCACCGCCACCGGCGGCAAGGGCGCTTCGCTTGAGCAGTCAATCAAGATAAGCATAAAGGACGAGGACGAGTTTATTGAGCTCTTCGGCGAGAATGCAGCAAAGGCTCTCGAGGAATTTGAGCTTGATAAATATGCAATAAAAACAGCCTTCTACGGCGACTCCTCCTCATATCAGGCTGTCTTAGCCTTACTTAAGGACGGAAAGGCAACAATGGACCTGGAGGCTTATTGCGGCGCTGACGGCGAAACCTATATCTCCCTGCCCTCCCTCAGCGATAAGTCCGTAAGATTAAGCCTTCCCGAGCGCACAATAGATCTTGATAAGCTCCGTAATGCAAAAGAAAACAAGTCCTATCAGAATATCAGAAAGAAGTTCTCCGAAATTCTTAAGGACGGCGAGGTAAATATTGAAAACGAAAGCGAAAGCGTAGGAAGCGCTTCCTTTGAGGGGCAGGTAGTTGAAATTACCCTTGGCGCTGATGAATTATGCGAATTTCTTGAAACCGTTGACGAGGAGCTTTGCGATGTACTTGACCTCTCCTCCTCGAATGCGCCCTTTGCAAGCATAATCAGAAGCCTTGAGGGCAACGATAATGTTTCCTTTGTTTTAAGAGCATTCGTTCACAATAACGGCTCTGTTGCAGGAAGTTCAATTGAGATTCAGGTTAAGGAAAACGGCGAAAAGCATAATGTTACCGCAATCTGGCTTACCGAAAAGAACAATCTTGCGGCAGAAGTCTCAATGGACAAGAAAAAGCTTTTATCCGTTTCTACCGAAAGCGAATCCGCAACCGAGGGCGTTCTCAGCCTTAACGTTTATCCCACCATGGAAAGCGATAAGAAGATTACCCTTAAGGTAAACTACAGCGAGCTTGGTATCGCTTCCCTTTTCGGAAGAAAGACCCTGACAGGAAGCTTTGAAATAAGCCTGCGCCTTGACGAGAGCTTAACAGGCAATATGAACTCTCAGGCAGCCGATATTATAGGAAAGGCAAAGCTTAAGCTTTCGGTAAAGCCCGAAAACGGCGGTATTGCCTACGGAGTAGGCTTCCAGTACGGCAGCGTTGGCTCTATAGACTATAAGGCGCTTATAACCGAAACAGGTCCCCTTGTCTCCATACCCTCGGGCAATATTATCGAAAGCGATGATAATGAAGCCCTTAAGGAGCTTGGCGATGAGATTATCGAAAAAATATCCGAGGACGAAACTAACCCTATCGGCGCGTCAATGAAGGGCTATGTAACCTCCTCAAAGGTAACAAGCGCAGACTCAACGGCAGCTTCAATTGAGGACAACATTGACTGCTTCCTTACAAACGCCGACACAAACGGCTACGGAATGTTGATGAGCAAAAGTATGCGCTCAATCGGAACAATTGCAGTAAGAGACGGCGTATGGGAAGTAAAATTATCCGATACTTCCTGCTTCAGAAGCTATAATAATTATACCTGGACAGAAAAGGGCACAGGCACAGCAAATGAAAGCAAGATTGGCGTAACCTCTCCCACATCTTTACTTGCTATTGAGCTTGCAAACCTCTTCCCCGAGGTTAAAAATGCTGATATAGTATTCAGCCTTGTGGGCGCCAACTGCACAGCCGTTGCTTATTCCGAAGGCGCACAGGGTATCGTTCTTGGCACCGACTGCCCCAATATAACCGCAGACGGAAGCTGGCAGAACTACGGCTTCCCCTGGGACGGCAGCACAGCAGGCGTTACAGCAAGCGGCAGAATCGTAGGTACCTCGCCAAAGGCTTATCTCGACCTTAACGCTGTTCCCTACGACGAGCCCAATATGAACGGCAGGATTGACACTATGCAGATGCCTGACCTTAAGGGAATGAGCTACAGCGACGTTCTTTCCTCCTACGGCGATGTTTTCGAAATAAACGTTATTGAGGAAGGCTCAAACGAGCCTCTGGGCACTGTTACAAATCAGAGCATAAGCTACGGCACAGACGTAAACAAGGGCGACTTTGTTACAATTTATGTAAGCAACGGCTCTCAGCCCGAGGGAAAAGTGCTTAATATCTACTGCTGGAACGAGGAGTTCAAGGGCTTCTTTGAGAAGTACTATCAGATTCCCGACGGAATTATTGTAAACTGGACAATTATTCCTTCCGACGACGGTAAATATCAGGAGAAGCTTGACCAGGCTCTGCTTAGTCAGGAAAGTGCGTCGGCAGATAATAAGGTGGATATATTCCTTGCCGAAGCCGACTATATTGTTAAATATGTTGACTCGGACTACACACTGGATACCGCAGCAATCGGCTACTCCCCCTCAGGCACAACCTACACATATACTGTACAGGCTGCTACCGACTCCTTCGGTGAGATAAAGGGCGCTTCCTTCCAGTGCTGCCCCTCCGCCTTAATCTACAGACGTTCAATTGCAAGGGACGTTCTCGGAACCGACGACCCCGCTGAGGTTCAGTCTCTTCTCTCTGACTGGGATAAGTTCAACGAGGTTGCTGCAAAAGCCAAGGCTTACGGCTACTATATGACTCCTTCCTATGCTGAAACCTACAGAGCCTTCAGCGCAGGCGCTTCTACTCCCTGGGTAACCGACGGCGTACTTACTATACCGGATAGTATACAGGAATGGACAGATCAGGCAGAGTTATTCCTCAGAAACGGCTATACTCTTTCCTGCGGTGTCTGGGACGACGAAAAGACCGACCAGATGTATGCAAGCGGCAGGACAATGTGCTTCTTCGGTCCTTCATGGTACTACAACTTCTGTATGGGTAGAGCATGGGGCGACTACTACTACAGCGACGGAGATCCAAGCTACGGCGACTGGGCAATCTGCGAGGGTCCCCAGGCTCACTTCTGGGGCGGTACCTGGCTTCTTGTAGCAAAAGGCACGGATAATCCCGAAACTGTTGCTGATATTCTCAGAGCATTTACAGAAAACGAGGACATCTGTGGAAATCTCGTTGAAAACGAGGGTCAGATTGTAAACAACTCCGCTGTAAACGGCTGGTACACCGCAAGTCATCCCTTCCTCGGCGACCAGGACGATATAGCGGTTATGCGGGATATTGCGGAAGACGTAAGATTCAGAAACGCAACTGTTTACGACCAGCTGCTTAATGAACAGTATCAGTCCTACATGCATGAATATTTTGAAGGCAGATGCACTAAGCAGGAAGCTCTCGATAGCTTCTACAGATATGTCAACGAGACTTATCCGGCAGTTACTACTCCATAACTGAATTGCATTACATAAAATCCCCTTTACGGTTTCTCCGCAAAGGGGATTATTTTTTTCGGAAAATTGTATTTTTTGTCGAAAAACTATTGACAACTTTGCTTTAACATAATAAACTATAGTCGTATGCTTTTTGCATATTATGAATATGGAAGGAAAAAAGCTGAATGGAAAATATTATAAGTCTTAAAAACATAGTTGTAAGCTTCGATAACGAGCAGATTTTAAAATGCATAAATCTGGATATAAAGGACAAGGAGTTCGTAACTCTCTTGGGTCCCTCAGGCTGCGGCAAAACTACAACCCTTCGCATTATCGGCGGATTTCTTACCCCCGACAGCGGGGACGTTATGCTTGAGGGCAAGAGGATAAACGACCTGCCGCCCCATAAAAGAAACGTAAATACGGTTTTCCAGAGGTACGCTCTTTTCCCCCACCTTAACGTGTACGACAATATCGCCTTCGGGCTCAGAGTAAAGAAGCTGCCAGAAAAGGAGATACAGAAGCGGGTGGGCGAGATGCTGGAGATGGTAAACCTTATGGGTTACGAAAAGCGCTCCGTAAACCGCCTTTCCGGCGGTCAGCAGCAGCGCGTCGCTATCGCCCGCGCCCTTGTAAACCGCCCGAAAATCCTGCTGCTGGACGAGCCGCTGGGCGCTCTCGACCTTAAGCTCCGTAAGGATATGCAGACCGAGCTTCGCAAGATTCAGCAGGCTTTAGAGCTTACCTTTGTCTACGTTACCCACGACCAGGAGGAGGCTCTTACAATGAGCGATACGGTTGTGGTTATGAATAACGGCACAATTCAGCAGATAGGCTCTCCCACCGACATCTACAACGAACCGATAAACGCCTTTGTTGCAGACTTTATCGGAGAAAGCAATATCGTAAACGGAAAAATGCCGAAGGACTGCCTTGTGGAGTTTGCGGGAAAGCAGTTCGAATGTGTTGACAAGGGCTTCTCCCCCGACGAAACAGTGGACGTGGTGGTGCGCCCCGAGGACGTGAAGATTATTCCTGCCGCAGAAGCAAAGCTTACCGGTATTGTTGAATCCGTGGTGTTCAAAGGGGTACACTATGAAATGATAGTGGACAGCGTTGACCACAAGTGGATGATACACTCAACGAAGTACGAGCCTGTTGGCACAATGATAGGAATGACCTTCGACCCCTACGATATTCATATCATGAAGAAGCTTAAGGAGGACTGAAATTGAAAAAGCTTAAGATTTTTGCTGCTCCTTACCTTGTATGGATGATTGTTTTTATTGCAGTTCCCCTGCTTATGGTAGCCTACTTCGCCTTTACCGACGACAGCGGCGCTTTTACCGTTGAGCATATTGCAAACGTTGGACAGTACGCAAATATTTTCGTGCGCTCGATATGGCTTGCATTTATAGCTACGGTTATCTGCCTTATAATCGCCTACCCCATTTCCTTTATGCTCTCCCGCATGAAAAAGCACCATCAGGGCACTATGCTTATGATAGTAATGCTTCCTATGTGGATGAACTTCCTGCTGAGAACCTACGCATGGATGACGCTCCTCGGAAACAACGGGGTTATAAATTATCTCCTTGGGCTTATCGGGCTTGGTCCCTTCAAGCTTATCAACACCGAAGGCGCTGTAATTCTCGGAATGGTGTACAACTACCTGCCCTTTATGATACTGCCCCTATATTCGGTAATGGTGAAGATTGATAAGTCGGTGCTTGAAGCCGCTTCCGACCTTGGGTGCAGCTCTGCGGGTACGCTGTTCAGGGTTGTTATCCCCCTTAGCCTGCCGGGAATTATGTCGGGAATAACTATGGTTTTCGTTCCCGCAATCAGTACCTTCATTATTTCAAGAATGTTAGGCGGCGGCTCGAATCTCCTTATCGGCGACCTTATTGAAATGCAGTTCCTCGGAAACTCCTATAATCCCCATTTAGGCGCAGGAATTTCCCTTGTTCTTATGGTAATAATCCTGCTGATTATGACGATAATGAACCAGTTCGACACCGACGACCAGGTGCTTATATAAGGAGGGGAAAAAATGAAAAAGCTTGGAAAAATATATATGGGACTGGTGCTGCTGTTCTTGTATGTACCGATTTTCGTGCTGATTGTCTTTTCCTTCAACGAGACAAAAAGCCGCTCGGTTTTCAGCGGCTTTACCCTTGACTGGTACGCAAAGCTGTTCAAGAACGATATAATTATCTCCTCCCTTGTGAATACGATTATTATTGCAGTTGTAGCAAGCATAGCCGCAACGATTTTAGGAACGCTGGCTGCAATCGGCATAAACTCAATGAAGAAGCTGCCGAAGGCAATCGTGCTTAACATTACGAATATGCCCGTAATCAACCCTGAAATTGTTACCGGTGTTTCCCTTATGCTTCTTTTCGTCTTTTTTGC
>JBJERK010000374.1:0-1835 GCA_051882255.1 Ruminiclostridium sp. | reverse complement strand
AACAGCGGCGCAGGTAGTTATAAACAATGCTTTTTCAGCGGAAAAATCGGGTCTTAGCAGGATACTCATATAAAGCCCCGTGCCCTTAGGGGAGCAGAAGCTTCTGCCGCGTCTGCCCTTGCCTGCGGTCTGTTCGCCTGCAATCAGCACTGTGCCTTCGGGACTGCCCTTTTCGGCAATCGCCTTAAGCTCGGTGTTGGTTGAACCTACGGTTTCACGGTAGATTATATCGTATTTCCCGCTGTCCTTTCCCAGCAGCTTCATAACGCTCTGAGGGCTGAAAACTCCGCTTTTTTCGGACAGGCTGTATCCCCGGTTGGTAACCGCTTCGATAATATGACCCTCGCTTTGCAGCGCCTTTATTGCCTTCCAGACAGCGTTGCGGCTTACGAAAAGCTGTTTTGCCATATCCTCGCCCGATACGCTTCTGCCCTTATTTTCCTCCAGAATTTTAAGCACCTGCTCCTTGACCGTCATTTCAGTTCCTCCTGTCGAAAACATTTAGATTTTATCACACCACAATACATTTGTCAACCATTATCTCAAAAATGGTGACAATTAACCCGTTTTATTCGGGGTACAGCTTTCTGCACCCCGAAAAATTATTTCTTTTTATTTTTACGCCTGTTTTTCTTATCTTCTTTTATCCGCAGCCGGTACGCTTTTCTGAACTCGCTGTAAACTGCGGAAAAATCATTGTCGCTGTCCTCGGTATTGCTGTAGACAAGGCGGCTGTACTGCGAAATAAACCCGCTTATATCATATCCGAAAAGCCGTTCACATTCATCTGACAGCTCTGTGGGCGTAAATGGATTTTCCTTTCCGCCGCTGTACTTAACCAGCATATCACCTATGCTGTTATACACAAGCACCGCCTGTTTTCTGCCCCTGCTGCGCTTAATTCTTCCCAGCAGACGGCTTTCTGCCATATATGGTCTGAGAAACAGGCATAATATAACTACAGCGCCGATTATTCCAACGGTTATGCCAACATACATGAAGGTAAGATCAGTATAGCCGCCGTCGATATTATTGCTTGTAGGGTCGAAATCCGTCCAGCCGTAGCCATCAATCCATACCTGCACGAAGGCATGGGAATTTTCTGCGGTTACTGCCCAGCAGCCCTTTTCATTATCATATTTTTGCACAAGGAAGCCCTCGCAGTACCTTGAATTAAGCCCCGCCTCCCTGCACAAAAGAGCCATAGCGGTAGCGTAGTTAAAGCATACGCCCCGCTTTGTATTGAAAATAAAGTTATCTATGCTTGAATCCGTCGCCGCAAATTCCTTGTCGTAAACAAAATCGTTGCTGTGGAAGTAATTGCAGATTGCCTTAGCCTTCTGATAGTCGGTAGTGCAGCCCGCAGTAATCTCCGCTGTAAGTTCTTTTGCACGCTCATAGCTTTCATCGCTCTTCCAGCAGGCACGGCGGGTTTCCTCGCTCATAAGCACAGCCTTGTTCAGATCGGCGTCTTCCTTTGCCTTAAGATAAGCGTCGCCCCATACTGTTCCTGAATAGCGCTGCGCTGTTTCACTGTCGTATCTCGCAGAAAAATCAGAATCTATTTCAAATTCGCTCCAGCTCATACGATAGGATTGCGGCTTTACGTCATTATTGTAAGCAAGAAAATATTCGTCGGCAGGACTGCGGTAAATCCCTCTGTAGGGAATATCGTCGAACTGAACAAGGCTCATATTCTCGCAGGTATAAATTGCGTGAATTGCTCCCTCGGCAGACTCAACAACGCAGTTTCTCAGGCTTATCCCCTCGGTATCAAAGCCGAAAACATCAAGCATTTCAGCAGGATTCTCAAACCCCGTATAGCTCTGCCAGTT
>JBJERK010000373.1:0-7061 GCA_051882255.1 Ruminiclostridium sp. | reverse complement strand
ATTATAAGGCGTATCGCAAGTATCAGCGACAATATGTAGATAATTCCAAAGCCGTAGCGTTTTGCTATTCTGCCCTTAAACAGCAGGAAAAGCGCCGCCGCAAGGGATACGCTTACCGTTACGGAAAATAGTACGCTCATAGTTACTCCTTATTGCTGTCGGTTTTCTCGTCGATAAAGGCTTTCAGGGATTTGATGTCCTCGTCGGAGAGGTTTTTTCCGTTATACAGGCAGCTCACCAGCTTTGATACCGAGCCGCCGAAAATGCGGTCTATTATGCTTTTGCTTTCTTGCTGAAGATAATCCTCCTGCTTAACGAGAGCGGAATAATACTTATATTTTCCCTGTTTTTCGGCAGTCACAAACCCACGCTCCGTAAGCCTTGCAAGCAGGTTAAGTATAACCGCAAGGCTCCATTCGTGCTTGTCCTTTAAGCCCTCCTGGATTTCCACCGAGCTTACCGCCTTTCCGCTTTCCCAGATGAAGTTCATAATGTCCATTTCCGCCTCGGGCAGGCGCTTATATTCCTTTTCCATTTCGTCAGTTCCTTTCGTGTTTGTTTAACATTTGTTAAATCTGAGTTTATTATACAACTGTTAAATGGATTTGTCAAGGGGGATTTCTAAAGTTTTTTGCAATTATAGAAAAGGCAGCTGAAGCACTGATAATGAATTCCTTTGGAATTTACCGGACTTCTTCTATATGCTGTGGCACAAAAACTAGCAGGCTTCATCAGCATCAAGGGTAAGGCGCTCGGATAGGAACATGGTCTTACGCTTGAATTTACAAGTTCATAAATAAAGCACAAGCGCCCCTGCTTAAAAACAGGGACGCTTTACTTTATTCATTATACAAAACAGAGCCGCTATAATGCGCTGCTTATTTGTATTCAATCTTAATTCTGACATTCTGGCTTCTGCTGACAGAGGTGTCAACAATTCCTATTGTTGCGGCAGAGGTATTAAACCCTGTAAAATTCTTGATTCTGTATGTGGTGAAGGATTTTACTCTGTCAGTAAAGTCTGAGAATGTGCCATTCGCTTTCTTTACCGCACAGCATACAGCAAGATTTGAGTATTTACCGCTGCTGTCGAAAACAGAAATATACACGTTTTCTGATGAATTTTGCGGTGAAATATCATAGTATCTTGAAGAGAGAGGCTGTATTTCCAACCTGCGGAGCGTGCAGGCAGAAGTAATAGTTCCGCTTCTGGCGGCGTTTTTCCACTTTGATGAATTATTCAGCTTATAGTAGTGGGACGGATACATATTGTTCAGCGCAAAACGTATGAAGGCGGCAGAACGGCTGTATGACTTATTCGCTGCCGCAAGTCCCTTGCTGATTGCAGTCATTTCGGGATTAGATGCAGTAGGGCTTATCTTTGCAAACTGCAACAGTATCTTACGGATCGTTTCAGGTCCTCCGAAGTACTCCGAAATTGTTTCAATGAACAATGTCGAACCATATACCCGTGAGTCAAATGTGCTTGTAAGCGGAAGCTCGGGGTTGGACTGGAAAATGTTAATGTATTTGAAATGAGAGGGCGTTGAGTAGTTGATATACGCCATTCCCGCCCAGTTCGCAGTAGCTTCCCTGAACCATTTCGGCGGGTTTATATCATATACTCTCGTGTAGGTATATGTAATAGCGTGGAAAAGCTCGTGAGCAATAACGCTGGTGTAGTATGGGTAGTCCATCCTTGTGTAATCCTTTGGCGGCTTGATAACTATGTAGCTGCTGCCTTTTTTCACGTGCTTTGTTGTGGCTGAGGCACCGCCGTCGCATATCAGATAAATATTGTAATATTCGCTTCCGCTCTCCTTTATAGGTGCATTGAATTTGTATTTCTTAAAGAAATCCAGAGCGTCCACAAAGGTGTTGTAAAGCCTTTTTACGGTTTCATCGCTGTAGTCCTTCGGGTTATAGTAAAGCCTGAAAAAGCCGCCCTTTTCGCAGAAGGTGCGTGTAAATTCAGAACCCTCGGGGTCAAGGGATACAACAGGAACAGCGGTTTCTGTCTTTTCGCTTGTCAGCACTTTTTTTCTTATAGTACCGTTTGCCCTGACGGTTATTGTGCGTGTTGTGGTATAGGTGCTTCTGCCGTCTATTTCGCTTACGGCAGTTGTAGTTTCAGGGTCGGAAATATCGACAGTATAGTTACAGAAAATCTCTTTTTTTGCAGCAGATAAAACTGCAACCTTAACATTCCCGCCGTCGATTCCGTCGGTGTTGATATTGATATATTTTATCCTGTCTATATTAACTGAAATGCTTTTTGTACTGCTGCTGTCAATCCTCCACATATCCTCCTCTATGGCGGTTTTTCTCGGGAGCGTATCAAGGTCTGCCTTTACAATAAACATACCCTTTGGTCTTGTAAAGGATACCTTTCCGTTCTTGTCGGAATAAGCCGAAAAGGAGTATGTATTTGTGTATTTCTCGAAGTTCTGACTGCTTGACGTAAGCTCGGAGGTGTAGATGTCAAACTTTACTCCCGATAAGTCGGTGCCGCTTGCGTCCGTGCTTATGCTTATTCTGAATTTATTTGCAGAAGCCGCAAATACGCGGCAATCGGCAAAGGAAGCAAACAGCAGGACTGATAGTATTAAGGATATAATTCTTGTTGTAAAAAATCTCTTGTTCATTGTGACCCTTTCCGAATGACAGCAGATGCATTTCCGTTGTAAAAAACAGAACGAGGTACTATAAAAAATACTGCTCTAATATATAGAACGGTTTTAAGCAGCAAAAAGTTACAAATTTACGGGAAATTATGCAAATTTCAGCGTTGTGACGAAATGTGAGCTATGTATTTTGTTGCAATTGGACAATTACAGCAGTCTGCCAAAGGGTAATTATCAGGAAAAGGGAGCGCTGCTGTCCTGCCGCAAAATAAAAAGGAAGGAATTTTATTGCAGTATTTTCAATTTTCGCTCTTGACAACAGGGGAAATCAAGACTATAATATAAGTAAACGAACGTTAGCTGTACAGGGAGAAATAAATTATGGATAAAATACCAACCAAGGAGAGGATTCTTGACTCGGCGCTTACTCTGTTTTCCGAAAAGGGCTACGACGGCGTAGGAGTGGACCTTATTGCTGAAAATGCGGGAATAAAGGGACCCTCCCTTTATAAGCATTTCAAGGGCAAGGAGGAAATTCTCGACGCGCTTATTGAAAAGGCGGAAAACTACTATGAGGTAAATTTCGGCTCGGCGAAAAACCCCGGTAACCTGCCCTCGTCAATGGAGGAGCTTATTGACTCAGCGCTGAAAAGAATTGAGTTTACACTCCATGACGCTGTAATTAAAAAGGTAAGAAGAATGCTTACTATGGAGCAGTTCCGCAGCGAGCGAATAGCGCTGCTTGCCACAAAATACAATATCGACTGCGTGCAGGAAATGTATCATCGGATTTTTGAGACGATGATGGACAGCGGAGCTATGCGTAAGGGCAATCCCGCCCTGGTTTCAATGGCCTTTGCAGCGCCTGTGTCGCTGCTTATTCAGATGTGCGACAGGGAGCCTGAGCGGGAGCAGGAGGCTATGGAGCGTATCCGGGAATTTTTACGGTATTTTGCAGAGGAATACAGGAGCAGATAACAGCGGCGCGCCGTGCTTGCAGGCGCCGACATAACATAAGCTTAAAGGAGAAGAAAATGAATAGGATATGCCCTGCCGCCAAAGAAGACATTAAGGAAATTTCAGCGCTTTACAAGACCTTTCTTTACGGACCTGCCCAGTGGAATGAATACTATCCCAACGAGGATACTATTGAGTCCGATTTATCAAGAAATGCGCTTTTTGTGATGAAGAACGAGGAGGGAGAGATTATTGCGGCGATTTCAATTGACGACGACAAAGAGGTTGACAGTCTTCCCTGCTGGGACAGAAGCCTTGCTCCGGGCGCTGAATTTTCAAGGCTGTGCGTACGGAAGGATATGCAGAAGCAAGGCATAGCCAGGAAAATGATAGAATATGTGTTTGAAATACTGAGAGGAGAAGGTATGAAAAGCGTTCATATTCTTGTAAAGACAGGACACAGCGCAGCCCTTTCCTTATATTCATCCATAGGCTTTAAAACCGTGGGAGAATGTACCCTTTTTGATAAGGATTTTGTCTGCATGGAGATTGAAATATAATGGCGGCGATGTAATGCTGTTTTGCACATAATTGCACTGCAAGATTATGCAAAGCATATAAAAATAAAACATAATTAAATAATCATATCATATCACAGAAAAGTAATTCTTTCGGGGTCAGTCCTTTACAATGGTGCGGCAGCGTGCTATAATGACGGGCGAAAACGGTCGTTAGCTTTTCAGCGGCGGCGCTTTATATAACCGGATTTATGTGCAGGAGGGCTGTGCTGCAAATCAAAAAAATACGGAGGAAATGTATGGATAATAAAATAACAATCCGTCCCGAACAGCATAAGGATTACAAAAATATCGTTTCTTTAATTCTGCGCTCCTTTCGGGAGGGTACGGATTATTCCGACGGGACGGATATTATTGCTCTGGTAGAGGAAATCAGGGATTCGCAGTATTATATTCCCGAATTGTCCTTTGTTGCAGAGCTTAACAGTACGGTAGTGGGGCACTTCCTGTTTTCAAGGTTTCCCCTGTCTCCAACCAAGGAAGGCGGACACGGCGGGGCGGCGGATACTGAGATAGTAATGCTGGCGCCTGTAGCTGTTCATGCGGACTATTTTCACCGTGGAATCGGAACCGCCATGCTGAATATGGGGATTGAGAAGGTAAAGGAAATGGGCTTTAAGGGTATAACCGTTGAGGGGGACTTTCACTTCTATAACCGCCTCGGCTTCAGAACCTCCTCGGAATACGGCATTTTCCCCACAAGCGGTTTCCCGCTTCAGGAGCCAAGATGTATGATGTGTCAGGAGACCTGCAAGGGCTCTCTGGAGGGCGTTGGCGGATATATCGTTTATGATATGTATTTTAATGCATGAGCTGCGGCTTGCAGGACTGCACATAAATAACGGAAATAATATCCGCAAAAAACGACGGAATTATTGACGTTTCCCCAATTTTCAGGTATAATGGATTATACAGGAAAATAAATATTTGAGCCGAAAGGGGAAACAATGAACAGCAAAGCTTTACCATGTAAAATTATATCGCTGATACTATCGATTATTTTGTTCGCTTCCTTTGCAGACTGCCCTGTTTTTGCGGCTGCAGCAAACAAGTTTACAATAAACATAGGCACGGATATTTCCGGCGCCGACCTATCGGGAGTAAAATTCGATATTTATACCTCCTCCCTCACGTTAAGCAGCAGCGACTATGACAAATATACCAACAAGTATGCGTTTTCGGTATATTCCGACAGTAAGGGTAACGTATCCTTTACAAGACCCTCGGGAATGTTTATTGTAAAGGCAGACCTTCAAACCCTTCCTAAAAAAACCGCAATAACAGAGGATATGTGGACGGTAACCGGGAGCAAGACCAAAAGCATTTCGGCGGATATTGACGGGATAAGGTATATTGATATTGAAACCGACGGAATAGACAGCGAAAACGTTAAGGTCGGGATTTTTTCTGCCGCGCGAAAGGAGCTGTTCTGCAAATATACGGTTGATATTTCCGAGCCGGAAACAACCGAGACCGTTAACGAAGAAAACGGCAGAAAAACATACACCACAAGCCGCACCATAACCGTCAGAGCAAACGGCAAAAAGAAAACAAAGACGCTTAAAAGCGAGAAAACTGAAACCGCAAATCCTGTTGTATCGCTAAAGAACGACGATTACGAATACACCCACTATCTCTGCGAAAAAGGCGGATTTTTCAGAATTTATTACAACTCAAAGGATTTCAGCGAGGAAACCGTTACTAATATCTACAGCACCTTTGTTGAAGCGGAAAGCTTCTTTGAGGATAATAACTTCAATCCCCCGATGAAACAAAGCAGCAGCGATTACTACAATATATATCTTATAACCGAGGGCGGCGCTTCGGCTACCACAAAGCACGTGAAAAACGGTACAAGCTATATGATTTTACAGCCGCCGAAGGACTATACAAGGGAGAAAAACCTTTACTATACAAGCGTTATAGCCCACGAGCTTTTTCACGCAATAATGTACACCTACACAAGAGCTTACGGGATAAATCCGCCGAAATGGTTCAGGGAAGCCTTTGCAAACTGGGCGGGAATAGAATTTATCAATTCCTCAACTAATACTCTCAGGAAGTATGTGAATATTTTTCAGTCCAACCCCGGACTGCCCCTTACAAGCACCTACGATTCAAGGGTCTACGGCTCAACAATGTTCGCTCTTACTATTTCAGAGTATTTCGGAGGAATAGAAACGATAAGGGAAATAATGCTGCAGTACGAAAAAATCAGCCCTTCCGACAAGAATCCCGAAATGACTGCTATAAGCAAGGGGCTTGCAGCGGCGGATAAGTCCTACAGCCGTACTGCCGCCCTTATACGCTTTGCGCTGAACAATATGTATCCCTCCCATTACTACTCCATGAGCGGCTCGGAGAAGTGGGACAATGCCTGCAGGAGCGGTACGGTTACAGACGCTTGTACCCTGCGTAATGTTGAGGTGCAGCCTCTTTCCGCAAGGTATTATGATATTTCCACGAAAAGCTCTTCAAAGAGCGTTTATATCTCTGTTTTTGACAACAGCGGGAAATACTCAAATCTTGCCCTTTGCAGTGCTGTAAAGAAAAAGGACGGCTCCTTTACCGACCTTACCGACAGAGTAAAAGCCTTCAGCACCTACAGAATCAAGAATTTCACAGCCGTTAATACAGAGGTGGCTTCTATCGGCATTATAGACACCTCCCTGAGCCGCGGGCAGGACGTAACTATTAAGGCTGAGTACAGATAAAGTAAATATCCACCGGCGTAGCCGGTGGATATTCTTTTAACGCCTAAAAGGCTATTCTCTAACGTGCGTCTAAAGACGCACGTACGGTCTGACACCTGCGAAAGCTTCTGTTTTTGAAGGTTTTGACTTATGCCTTTTTATCATTGGTTTACTATATTCATTTATGAAATTATGTTATAGCAGCGATC
>JBJERK010000372.1:0-7068 GCA_051882255.1 Ruminiclostridium sp. | reverse complement strand
TACAACATACTTAAATTTTCAAACGGAGGAAAATAAAATGGCAGTAAAAATCAGACTCAGAAGAATGGGCGCTAAGAAGGCTCCTTTTTACAGAGTAGTAGTTGCAGATTCCCGTTACCCCAGAGACGGACGTTTTATCGAGGAAATCGGCTACTATGACCCCACCAAGGAACCCAGCGTAGTTAAAATCGACGCAGAAAAGGCTCAGCAGTGGATTAAGAACGGCGCACAGCCCACCGAAACTGTAAAGAAGCTCTTAAAGAGCAACGGTATCGGCTAAGCTATTCATCTGGAGGCTTAAATGAAGGAATTATTATACGCAATGGTTGAGGAGCTTGTCGAGGATAAGTCGGCAATCGAAATCAGCGTTGACGAGCCCACCGAGGACGGAACGGTAGTTTATCATCTGCACGTTGCCCCCGGAGATATGGGCAGAGTAATCGGCAAGCAGGGAAGAATTGCTAAGGCAATCAGAACAATAATGCGTGCCGGCGCTGTAAGACACAGCGAAAAGGTAATGGTAGAAATAGACTGATTTGGGAGAACCGATAAGCTTTGTATGACATAGCATAGCGGTTCTTTTCCATTTCGGATAGAAAGGCTAATTAAATGAAGTTAAGAAATAAAGGTTTTTGGGCAGGTCTTCTTGCGGCGGTTATGCTTGTTTCGGGCTGCTCCGGCAATAAATCGGATAACTCCGCTTCTGACAGCTCTGATAGCGACGATACAAAAAGCGATAACAGCAGCTCGGTTTCCGATAGTTCCGACAGGGTTGCAGCTCCTCAGGAAGCGACAATTGTAAAGAGTACCGAAAAAGGTAATTCGGGAGAGGTAAAGCTTGAAAGCGGAGATATTTACGCGGTAATCAGCATAAAGGACTACGGCGATATAACGGTTAAGCTTTATCCCGATGAGGCGCCTTATGCGGTTCAGAACTTTATCGAGCTTGCAGAAAAAGGTACCTATAACGGCAGGAATTTCCACCGTGTTATAAGCGGCTTTATGGCGCAGGGCGGTTCCGAGAACGGCGATGGAACAGGCGGAGCTTCCGCTGAAGGCGGCACTTTCAAGAATGAAATCAACACAAGCCTTCGCCATTATTACGGCGCATTCTGCTATGCAAGCGCTATGGGTAATATGTCCGACCAGTTCTATATTGTTAACAACAAGGAAAGCATTGACAATATAAAGGAGCTTTACAATCAGTATGCCGAATATTACGAGTATTCAAAGGAGCAATACGAAGCTCTGAAAGAAACCTATGCGGATGACGCTGCTGCTCTTGCGCAGATTGAAACAATTGTAGATTTCTACGGTAAATCAGCAGAGGGTGCAAAAGCTATGGCAGATACCTGCACAGACGCAGTTATCGAGAAGTACAAGAACGGCGGTACTCCTTCTCTTGACGGCGGATATACCGTTTTCGGACAGACGGTCGAGGGCTTTGAGGTTCTCGACGCAATTTCCTCGGTTGAAACCGAAGAGGGAAGCGACGGTGCTCAGAGTAAGCCCGTTAAGGATATAATAATTTCTTCTGTAACAATTCATACTGCATAAATTACTCCCGAAGCGGTTTTACCGTTTCGGGATTTTTCATAGGTGTAAATATATAAAAATTGCTTTACATTTAAATTAATATGTGCTATAATTTAAGGCAACACCGCACAATTAGCGGCTAACGCCTTTGTCACACGCTTGCTTGCATATTTTCCGTCATCTTGCACAAATTTCGCTTGACGGGGCCAGCCCGCCTGCACTCAATTTGCACAAGCTGACGAAAAATCTGACTGCGCAATCCTGCGACAATAATTATGCGGTATTGCCTTAAGTAATAATATTCTGACATAACGCAGGCGGTTTTGTCTGCAAAATACGAAAGGACGGATAAATATTATGTACCCTATGAAGCTTACTGCGCCCTGCAAGGATTATCTATGGGGCGGTACAAGACTGAGAGAAGAATACGGAAAGGTTTCAAGTGCGGACAAGGTTGCCGAGAGCTGGGAGCTTTCCTGCCATAAGGACGGAAAAAGCGTTATTGCAAACGGAGAATTTGCAGGACTTACTTTAGAGGAATATATTGAAAAGGTGGGAGCAAAGGTACTCGGAGAAAATTGCGCCCGTTTCGAGTATTTTCCTATTCTTATAAAGCTTATCGACGCTAAGGATAATCTTTCCGTGCAGGTTCACCCCGATAACGACTATGCTATGCGGGTTGAGGGCGAGTACGGAAAGACTGAGATGTGGTATATAGTGGACTGCACTCCGGGAGCAGAGCTTTTATACGGCTTTAAGCATAAAATTTCAAAGGAGGAGTTCAGCCGCCGTATCAGTGAGAATACTCTCCTTGAGGTTACAAACAACGTACCCGTTCACAAGGGTGATGTTTTCTTTATTGATTCGGGAACGCTCCACGCAATCGGAAAGGGAATACTGATTGCTGAAATTCAGCAGAACAGCAACACTACATACAGGATTTACGACTACGGCAGGGTAGGCGCTGACGGAAAACCGAGACAGCTGCATATTGAAAAGGCTTGCGACGTTACAAAGCTTACTCCTCCTGAGCGCCCCTGTAAGCCTATGGGACAGCCGGTAGAAAAGGCGGGCTATACTGTAACTCTCCTTGCTACCTGCGAATATTTCAACGTCAATAAGCTTGAAATAAGAGAGGAAGCAAAGCTTACTGCAACAGAAAAATCCTTTAACTCCGTTCTTGTACTTGATGGGCAGCTGGAGGTTGACGGAGTAATTCTTAAGAAGGGCGACAGCTGCTTTATTCCCGCCGGTTACGGCGAGTATGCTCTTAAAGGAAAGGGAGAGGCTATTCTTACCGACATTGTATGATTAAAGGAGGTAAACCGATATGAAATGCTATGTAGGAATTGATATAGGCGGAACGAATATATCCACAGGTGTGGTTGACGACAGCTACAAGATACTTGGCAGAAGCAAAATCAAGACAGGCACGGGCAGAAGCTATAATGAAGTTCTTGTCGATATTCTGGAGTCTGTACGGATTGCAATAAAAGAGGCGGGCGTTACAGAGGACGAGGTCAAGTGGATAGGTGCAGGCTGTCCCGGTACCTGCAATACGGAAACGGGAGTTGTGGAGTATTCAAATAATCTCCACTGGAATAATGCGCCTTTGCTTGCAGACATTGAAAAGGCATTCAACAAAAAGACATATATTGACAACGACGCAAATGTGGCTGCCTACGGAGAGTACCTTGCAGGTGCGGCAAAGGGTTCAAAAAATGCCGTCGTAATTACTCTCGGAACGGGAGTAGGCGCAGGAATTATTATAAACGGCAGGATTTTCAGCGGCTCTAATTTTGCAGGCGGCGAAATAGGGCATACTGTTATTGTGGTTGACGGATACGAGTGCTCCTGCGGCAGAAAGGGCTGCTTTGAAGCCTATTCCTCTGCAACAGGACTTATCCGTATGACAAAGGAGGCTGCGGAGCAGCACCCGGAAAGTAAAATCTGTCAGCTTGTTGAGGCGGACGGAAGAATAAGCGCAAGAACAGCCTTTAATGCAGCAAAAATGCTGGACGACGTGGGAATTGAGGTAGTAAACCGCTATATAAAGCACCTTGCCTGCGGAATTACCAACACTATCAATATTTTTCAGCCTGATATTCTATGTATCGGCGGAGGAGTCTGCAACGAGGGTGACAATCTCCTGCTGCCGCTTAAAAAGCTTGTCAGCGAAAGCGTTTATTCAAAGAACAGCGCTAAAAATACCGAAATCTGTATATGCAGTCTTGGCAACGACGCAGGAATAATCGGAGCGGCTATGCTTGGAAAATCCCCCGAAAACAGCGGACTGCTCAAGAACGTATTCGGAATATAATTTTACAAAAGGAAGGATATTTGAAAATGAGAAGCGATTTATTAAAGGAGGGCGTAAGCCGTCTGCCCCACAGGGCACTGCTTAAGACCCTCGGAGTTACAGACAGCGAAATGGGCAGACCCTTTATTGCGGTTGTATGCGCTGCAAGCGACTATGTACCCGGGCACATGCACCTCAAGGAAATTTCACAGTACGTCAAGGACGGTATCAGAAATGCAGGCGGCGTGCCCTTTGAGTTCTTTACAATCGGCGTGTGCGACGGACTTGCCATGAACCACAAGGGAATGAGATATTCCCTTGCTTCAAGAGAGCTTATTGCAGACAGCATTGAGGTTATGCTTACCGCACACCCTCTTGACGGCGTTGTATTTATCCCCAACTGCGACAAGATTGTTCCCGGAATGATTATGGCTGCGGCAAGACTCAATCTTCCCTCTATCTTTATAAGCGGCGGTCCTATGAAGGCAGGAAAGGTTGCAGGAAAGCGCCTTGGCTACTCTGAAATCTACGAGGCAATCGGCAAGTTTACAGACGGTGAAATTGATGAAAACGGGCTTATGGAGTACGAAAACAAGGCTTGTCCAACCTGCGGCTCCTGCTCGGGTATGTACACAGCAAACTCTATGAATTGCCTTACAGAAGCTATCGGTCTTGCTCTGCCCTTTAACGGTACTGAACCCGCTGTAAATGCAGCAAGAAGAAGACTTGCAAAGGAAGCGGGCGAGCGCTCGGTTGAGCTTGTTCGGGAAAATATCCGCCCTCTTGATATACTTACAAGAAGAAATATGCTTAACGCCCTTGCCGCTGATATGGCAATCGGCGCTTCATCGAACACTGTACTTCACCTGCTTGCAATTGCTCACGAGGCAAAGGTTGATATTACAATTGACGATATTGATATGATGAGCAGGAAGATTCCACAGCTGTCGAAGCTTAACCCTGCAAGCAGTATATTTATCGAGGATTTAAACGAGGTCGGCGGTATTCAGGCGGTTCTGCATGAGCTTGCGAAAAGAGACCTTATCGACCTTGATGTTACAACCGTAACCGGCACCCAGGGAGAGCGCCTTGCAAAGGCAGGTTATGGGGACGGAGAGGTTATCCATAAGATTGAAACACCTATCCGTGCAGACGGAGGTATCGCTATCCTTAAGGGCAATATCTCTCCCGAAGGAGCAGTTGTCAAGCAGGGCGCAGTAAAGCCAGAAATGATGGACTTTACCGGAACAGCCAAGGTATTTGACGGTGAGCAGGAGGCATGCGACGCTATTCTCGGCGGTACTATTATTGCAGGAGACGTTGTTGTTATAAGATACGAAGGTCCGAAGGGCGGCCCCGGAATGCCCGAAATGCTTGCGCCTACGGCTGCAATCGTAGGAAAGGGACTTGACGGAAGCGTAGCCCTTATTACTGACGGACGTTTCAGCGGAGCAAGCCGCGGCGCTGCTGTTGGTCACGTTTCTCCCGAAGCGGCAGAGGGCGGACTTATTGCATATATTGAAAATGGCGATAAGATTCATATTGATATACCCGGAAGAAAAATCGACCTTCTCGTATCCGAGGAGGAGATTGCCGCAAGAAAGGCGAAGGGCGTAAATCCCCCCGACAAGCACCTTGACGGCTATCTTGGCAGGTATTCCAAGCTTGTAGGAAATGCAAGCAAGGGTGCTGTTTTCAACGACTGATATGGACGAGAAAAACGTTCATAGGGGACACAGAAAAAGAACAAAGGAAGCAATGCTTGAACACGGCATTGACGGTCTTAACGACCATCAGGTGCTGGAGATTCTGCTGTTTTACGGTATTCCCAACGGGGATACAAACCCGATAGCCCACAGACTTGTGGAGGAGTTCGGCTCGCTGAGAGGCGTGCTTGAAGCGGATTATGAGGCGCTTTGCAGGGTAAAGGGAATAAGCGAGAATTCTGCAGGGCTTATTAAGTTTGTGCAGCAGCTTTCCCGCAGATACCTTAAATCCGCCTGCTTTTCCGACGAAAAATCTCATAAATTCGACAGCACAGAAAGTCTCAGGGAATACTTCGAGAGCGTTTTTCTCGGAGTTGAAACGGAAGAAGTGCATGCCCTTGTTGTTGACGATGAGCTGAAGCTTGTTGCAGAGGCGAAAATCTCAGAGGGAACAATCGGAAAGGTGCAGATAAGCGCCCGTAAGATTGCGGATTTTGTGATTATGAACAGGTGCGACAGGGTGGTACTTGCACATAACCACCCTAAGGGCGTCTGTATGCCCTCAAAGGCGGACATAATAAAGACAAAGGAGCTTACTAAGCTTCTTTCCGAGCTTGAAATAAGCGTTATCGACCATATAATTGTGGGAAGAAACGGAAGCTTTTCGCTTCGGGCTTCAAATCATGCTCAGGGAATCTGGACGGTATAATACGAAGGTGTTTTATGGATAAATTTGTTCTCAAATCCCCCTATAAGCCAACCGGCGACCAGCCCGAGGCTATCAGCAAGCTTGTGGAGGGGATAAAAAGAGGGGAAAAGGAGCAGGTTCTTCTCGGCGTTACCGGCTCTGGAAAGACCTTTACAATGGCGAATATTATCGAGCAGGTAAACCGCCCCACTCTTGTACTTGCTCATAACAAGACTCTTGCTGCTCAGCTTTGCAGCGAATTCCGGGAGTTTTTCCCGGATAATGCGGTAGAATATTTCGTAAGCTATTACGATTATTACCAGCCCGAGGCTTATATCCCCTCAACGGATTCCTATATTGAAAAGGACAGCTCCATAAACGACGATATCGACCGTCTGCGCCATTCGGCAACCTTTTCCGTTGCTGAAAGGCGGGACGTTATTATTGTGTCCAGCGTTTCCTGCATTTACAGCTTAGGCAGCCCCGAGGAATACCGTGCTAACGCACTTTCACTGAGAAAGGGCACGGAGATTTCAAGGGACGAGCTTATAAAAAGGCTTATTACTATGCAGTACGAGCGAAACGACGTTAATTTCATAAGAAATAAGTTCAGGGTGCGTGGAGATACGGTTGAGATTTTCCCTGCGGGAGCGACTCAGGAAACCGCCCTGCGGATTGAGTTTTTCGGCGATGAAATTGACAGGATTTCCGAGTTTGAGGTTGTAACGGGGCTTGCAAAGCGGGAGCTTACCCACGCCGCAGTTTTTCCCGCTTCTCACTATATTGTAGGCAGGGACAAGCTTGAAGAAGCTCTTGCTGAGATAGAAACGGAAATGGAG
>JBJERK010000371.1:0-1857 GCA_051882255.1 Ruminiclostridium sp. | reverse complement strand
CAGATAAGGCAGGACCTTAACTGCTTCGGCGGCTTCGGTCAGCAGGGCTACGGCTACAACGTTTCGGAGCTTCGAAACGAGATAGGCTCTATTCTCGGAGTTGACAAGCAGAGGAAAACCATACTTATCGGCGCAGGAAACTTAGGAAAGGCAATAGCGCTTCATATCAACTTTGAGAAGTACGGCTGCAGGCTCTGCGGAATTTTCGATTCTGACGAAAGCGTAATCGGAACGGAGCTTGGCGCTAACAAGATTATGAACGTTGAAAAGCTGTCCGAGTTCTGCCGTCAGAACCAGCCCCAGATTGCAATTCTCTGTATCCCGAAATCTGCGGCGGCGCAGGTCTGCGAGCTGCTGATTAACCTTGGAGTAAGGGCGTTCTGGAATTTCTCCCATTACGACATAAATCTTGAATACAGCGATATTGTTGTTGAAAATGTTCACCTGGGCGATAGTATACTTGCACTTTGCTACGGCGTGAATAATATGACGGAAAAGGAATAAAAAGAATAATGAAAAAGGGACTGCTGCGGCGAGTGCTGCAACAGCCCCGTTTTTTTATTGTCTTATAATCTCAAAGGACGGATTACTTGCGCTGTTCTTATATATCTGAAGCAGATTTGAGTCGGTGATATTATCGCCGATATAAATTTTCGCAAGCCCTGTTTCCTCGTGGTTTTTAAGTGCAAATGCGCTGGGCGCAATACTCTGTACGCTGTCGGAAACGGTAAATTCCCATCCCGTATAGCCTGCTGTAACAAGACAGAGAGTTTTCATATCTGCGGTGTAGATACAGCCGTCAACCAATGTATAATAAGGATTTTCGGGGCTTATCTCAAACTCGGTGCCGACTCCGCCGATAAGTTTTCCTAAATCCTCCTCAAAGAAGTATTGAGGGATATAAACCTTCTTTAGCCCGGGAACGTCACAGACGCTTATTCTGTTTCCGCCCTCTTTTGTAAAGCCCATAAGATTTTCGGGAAGTCTTATTTCGTTTAAGCTGCAATTTGCAAAAACTCCGTTCTCACTGATGTCCGTAACGCTGTCGGGGATAGTAATTTTCGTAAGTCCCGAGTTCATAAAGGCTCTGGCGTTGATTTTCTCAAGTCCTTCCGGCAGAACCATTTCTGTTAAGTTCCCGCAGCCTGCAAACGCCATATATCCGATTTCCTTTAACCCGGCAGGCAGCGCGGAAATGCTGATATTAGTGTTCTGGAAGGCTTGCTGACCGATTCTTGTGATATTGTCGTGCATTACAATTTCCTTAAGCTCCGAACTCTGAAAACATTCATCAGGAATTTCGGTTATGCCTTCGGGAATCAGAATTTTCTCAAGCTTAGTGTGTGCAAATGCGCCGTCGTCTAAGTACTCCAGATTTTCGGGCAGAACTACAGAGGAAATATTTGTATAGTAAAATGCACGGCTTCCTATATAACGAAGCTTTTCCGGCAGCTCGATTTCTGTTATGCCGTTACAGTAATAAAAACTCATATCGCCGATTTTTTCAACTGAGTCGGGCAGCTTTATTTCTTTTAAGCCTGTATTTGCAAATGTGCCGCTCTGAATTTCGGTAAGTCCATCGGGCAGGCTTATACTTGTGAGAGAAAAACAGTTTTCAAAAGCAGATCCTCCTATTATTTTGCAGCCCTTCGGTATTTCAACATCAGTAAGAGCAGAACAGCGGTAGAACATTTCAGCGGGGATTTCCGTTAAGCTTTCGGGAAGCACCGCTTTTTTCAGCTTTGAGCAGCTATTGAAGGCGGCAAAGCCTATATATTCAAGGCTTTCGGGGATAGTGATTTCTGTAAAGCCGCAATTTTCAAAGGCATAGTCCCCGATTTTTTCAAGACCAACGGG
>JBJERK010000370.1:0-1860 GCA_051882255.1 Ruminiclostridium sp. | reverse complement strand
CAGCGGCTGATCCAGATGCCCCACCGGGGTGTCCACCATTTTGAATTTCTTGAAAGCGCCTTCAACTATTCGGGCTACAACCTTGTAATACTTAAGGATTACAGCAAGAAGATTGTTGATACAGGTCTTAAATACGTCAATAACGACGCCTGCTACCCCTCAATCCTTGTTATCGGTCAGCTTATGAACGCTCTTGAAAGCGGGCAGTACGACCTGAGCAAGACTGCTCTGCTTATTACCCAGACAGGCGGCGCCTGCCGTGCCACAAACTACATCAGTATGATTAAAAAGGCGCTGGCGGACGGCGGCTACGGGGATACTCCCCTGCTTTCCCTTAACTTCAACGGAATGGAAAAGCAGCCCGGCTTCAAGATTACTCCCGCCCTTGCAATAAGAGCCTTTATGGGCGTAGTTTACGGCGACGTTATCTGCCGCTGTCTGTACCGTGTTCGCCCCTACGAGGCGGAAAAGGGAAGCGCTGACAGGCTTTACGAAAAGTGGAACAAGTATCTGCGGGAAGACCTTAAGCATATCAGCCTTAAGCGGTACAAGAACAACATAAGGAAGATAGTTGAGGAATTTGACGCTCTGCCTACCCTTGACATTGTAAAGCCCCGTGTTGGTATTGTAGGCGAAATCCTTGTAAAGTACAATCCTATTGCAAATAACGATGTTGTAAGCTTTGTTGAGCAGGAGGGTGCTGAGGCGGTCGTTCCCGACCTTATGGGCTTTATCTACTTCTTCTGCGACCATGCAAACTCAAGAAAGGAATTTCTTACCGTTTCCGGCGCAAGACATTTCTTCAGCAACAAGGCGATAAAGCTTATCGAATGGCTTGAAAAGCCCTATTTCGAGGCAATAAAGGGCACAAAGTTCGGCGAGTTCATGAAGATTTCCGAGATGAGAAAGCTGGTTGATGGAATAGTTTCTACCTGTAATATTGCAGGAGAAGGCTGGTTCCTGTCGGCGGAAATGCTGGAGCTTATGGAAGAGGGGGTAAACAATATCATCTGTATGCAGCCCTTCGCCTGCCTGCCCAACCACGTTACCGGAAAGGGCGTTATCGGAGAGCTGAGGAGAAGAAACCCCGAGTCCAACATTATTGCGGTTGACTACGACCCCGGCGCTTCCGAGGTAAATCAGATTAACCGCATAAAGCTTATGCTTACACAGGCTGTACGGCAGATTAAGAACAAGAACGGCGCGCCGGTTGCTCCTGCCGCAGAGGTTAAGGACGATTATTCCGAGCTGCTGAGCATGAATTAAAATAATGTAAATAAAATTTACATAAAACTATTGACAATTTGACAATATTATGCTATTATAAAGATACAGTAAATTTTATTTACATAAAAGTAAAGCCGTAAGAACGAAAGGACGGAATAATATGTCAGAAATAAAATTTTCAACAGGCTCTTCCTCAAAGCCCGCTTCGGGCGGCGACGGAAAGAAATACGGTAAAATCGTTGCAATAGTTGTTATAATCTTTATTGCATTAGTGGTGCTGTTCAACTGCTTCACTATCGTAAACGAAGGCTTTATCGGCGTTAAGTACCGCTTTGGTCAGATTGTAAACGACAGCCTTACCGCAGGTCTTAACTTCCGTATCCCCTTTGTGGAGGAAATCGAGCAGGTTGATATAAGACAGCAGGTTTACGCTACCACCACCGACGCCTACACCAGCGACACTCAGACGGTTCAGGAGCTTAGCTTAAAGCTTAACTACTCATACGATAAGAGCAAGCTTTCCTCCCTTATAAGAGAGGTCGGTATCTCAAACGTTGAGACGAAGCTTTTAGTTCAGAACGTAGCTAAGATTACCAAGAACGAAATCGGTAAGGTAAAGGCTGAGGAGCTTGT
>JBJERK010000369.1:0-1870 GCA_051882255.1 Ruminiclostridium sp. | reverse complement strand
CAAAAGAAAAGGCGCAAACCGTGTTATTCATATCTATTACAAGCTGTTAGACAGCTATAGCAGTAAAAATCTGTAATCAGGCGATTGCCAGCCTGATATATTTTATGAGTTGTAAGTTTCCATTTGCCGCTTTATCATTTCAAGGAGTCGCCTTGCGTCTCTTTTTATGATATAATAATCTGAAATATAGCTTTTTCGATAAGCTGCATATTATCCGGAGGTCTTATGAAAAAAATTCTGATAACAATACTTATCTTTGTCTGCGCTATCGTTGCAGGATTATTATGGATAAGGGTTAACCGCCAGGATACTGACATAACCAAAACACAGACGAAGGTTGGCTTCATTCTTAACGGACAGGTAGACGACCATAGCTGGGGCGAATCACATTTCAACGGCATGGAAAAAAGCGCTGCTGAGCTTAATCTGAATGTGATTTACAAGGAGAATGTACCTGAGGATGAGCGCTGCGTCGAGGTGATTGAGGAGCTTATTTCCGATGGCTGCAAAATAATTTTCTGCAACTCCTTCGGCTTCGGGACATGGGAGCTTGAATGTGCACAAAAACATCCCGATATATCCTTCTTTCATGCCACAGGAGTTGAGCAGGCGGATAATCTTGCTACTTATTTCGGGCGGATATATCAGATGCGGTATCTGAGCGGTATAGTGGCAGGCCTGCAGACGCAGACCAATGAGATAGGCTATGTTGCCGCAATGCCAATAGCGGAAGTTAACCGGGGAATAAACGCCTTTACTCTGGGTGTGCGTGCAGTAAATCCCGAAGCCCGGGTGTATGTGAAATGGAGCAATTCCTGGATAGGCGAAGAAGAAAACGGCAAGGCTGCAAAGTCGCTTCTCGCTGAACACAACATCGACGTTCTGGCTATGCACTCCGACGCACACTCGCCCATGGATATTGCAGACGAAAACAAGGTATGGATAATCGGCTACAATGTTGACAACAGCGCTCTTTTCCCCGATACATACCTGACAGCGCCTGTATGGAACTGGGAGCAGTTCTACGAGCCGAGAATACTGGAATGTCTTCAGGGCAAGTTCAGGGGTATCAATTACTGGGAGGGCGTTGAAACAGGTATCGTCGACCTTGCGCCATTCACAAAAAACGTTAAGCCCGGTACTGCCGAAAAGGTGGAGGAGGCACGGGAGAAGCTGATGAATGGTACATTCGATGTTTTCTACGGTCCCATAACGGATAACGAGGGCAATATCCGCATAAAGGAAGGACAGAGCATGACCGACGAAGCTATGCTGAATGATATGTTCTGGTATGTAGAAGGAGTAGTAATAGATGAAACTGAGTAAAAATAAAAGATACATATTATTGGTTATTTGTTTTCTTCTGCTGGCAGTAATTATCGGAATATTGCTGCTTATGGGCAAAACCGTTAACAAAAAGGAAAAGATAGGTATTATCATCACTGGAAGCATAGACGAGGGCGGCTGGAACGGTATGCACTATACAGGTGCGTCAGAAGCGTGCAGGGAGCTTGGCGCAGAGCTACTGGTAAAGGAAAACATCAAGGAATTCTGCGGCGACTGCGGTCCTGCGGCGGAGGACCTTGTGAGCAAGGGCTGCAAAATGATAATCCTCACAAGCTTCGGCTATTCGGATGAGATAAAGGATATAATACAGAAATATCCCGACGTTTCTTTTTACGGCAACGACTTCAATAATCATGCTGATAACATTACCTCTTTCTTTGCCCGTATGTATCAGGCAAGGTATCTTGCAGGTATTGCAGCAGGCATGCAGACTAAAACAGGCCATATCGGATATGTTGCCGCCATGCCCACAAGCGAAGTCAACCGTGGAATAAATGCGTTTACTCTTGGCGTACGCAGAGTA
>JBJERK010000368.1:0-7170 GCA_051882255.1 Ruminiclostridium sp. | reverse complement strand
CTTTAAGTCCATTCGCACTATTTTTCGTGTGTCTGCGGCTCTTACTATAAATATAATAAGGAAGCTTATAAATCCTGCAATTGCAGCGCCCTGTATTTCAAGTAGATTAATCAGTATAAGGTTAAGCACAATATTTACCGCTGCGCCGATACCCGCAGTTATCATAGAGCGCATGGACTGCTTCGAGGCAACGTAAACGCTGCCCATAAAGGTAGAAAAGCAGGTAAAGGCAACGGAAAGCACTAAAAAGGGCGTGTAGATATAGGCTATGCTGAACTGCTCGTCACAGATAATCGCTATCGCAGGCTTTATTACCAGCAGAAGTCCTCCCGAGATAACGTAGACAAAGGACTGGAAGATATTAAAAACGTTGGTGTAGAAGTTGGCAATTGTGCGGGAGTTGTTTTCGGTTATGGCGGACATATTCCATGCCTGGGAGAAAATTCCCGAAAAAATAGAAATCATACTTGGAAGCTTATACGCAGCCTTGTAAATGCCGCTTGCCTCAAAGCTTATCATTTCGGATACCATAAAGCTGCTTGAAACGTTTATTATCCACCACATGACCGAGGTCGGTATCATTGGCAGACAGAAGCGCAGCATTGATTTTAACATATCACGGTCTATGCCGAAGATAACCACATAGTTTTTAAGCTTCGCCATGAACCAGAGGAAAATTATCGAGCAGACGTCTGCAAGGATAACCGACAGCAGATAGCCGATAATGCCCATATTCATCCAGAAAAGGAGAATAAGGTTAAAAATTATGTTGTTTACAGTTGTCAGTATTCCGTCTATTGCGTAAAGCCGCACATGTCCCGTTGAACGGACGAAAAGGGCGCAGGAGCTTTTTACGCTTCCTGTTGCAACATACAGCACCGTTATCCACGCATAGTCCCGCAGAAGTGCAAGCACCGAATTATCGGGGAAAATATTAGTGAACAGTCCTATAAGCGGCACAAACAGCATAACCCCGATAACGCCGCCGAAGGTTATCCGAAGTCCTATTGAGAAAACCTGCTTGCTGTCGTAGGCGCTGTCCAGACCAAAGCGGATAATGGACTCGCCGATTGAAAGGGTAGCAAGGGACATAAGCAGGGTGGCGGTGTCAACGATATTGTTTATCTCGCCGTAGCCCGCCTTACCAAGCGCTGCCTGGTAAAACCCCATCATTATAATGACGAGGAATTTTGAACCGAACTGACCGAGTCCGAGAATTATTGTATTTGCCGCCAGCGTTTTATAACGGTTCAAATTTATATCAAATCCTTCCTGTGGAGTTATTTTCTCAGCTTATCAAAAAAATCGCTCATAAGCTTACCGCATTCCTTTTCAAGGACTCGGCTTCTTACAAGGGGAGTATAGCCGAATTTCTTGTCGAAAAGCCTTGTAACCGAGGCACAGGCGCCCCAGCTTTCGTCGAATGCACCGTAAACAAGACGTTTGAGCCTTGCGTTCATAATCGCTCCTGCACACATAGGGCATGGCTCAAGGGTAACGTACAGGGTACAGCCCGAAAGCCGCCAGCTGCCTTTATTCCGGGCAGCCTGCTGAATTGCAATTATTTCTGCGTGACCGAGGGGGTTGTTGTCGGCTTCTCTGCGGTTGCAGCCCTCGCCGATAACCTGCCCCTCTTCGTCGATAACAACGGCGCCTACGGGTACCTCGCCCATAGCCGCCGCTTTTTCTGCCTGCTTTATAGCAAGCAGCATAATTTCTTCGTCAAAAAGCATACTGCACCAAAAATAGCAAATTATTCCTGCTCTTCTTCCGCCTTATCCTCGCCGTAAACTCTCTTGTAGTTTTCGATGCAGGCTTCGATAATTGCGGTTGCAGCCTTAAAGCCCTGAACCTCGTTAACTGCGGTTGTCTTGCCCTCAAGCTGCTTGTAAACGCTGAAGAAGTGCTGCATTTCCTGGAAGATATGCTGAGGGAGAGCCTCTATGCTTCTGTAAACATTGTAGCTTGGGTCCTCAAAGGGGATAGCAATAATTTTTTCGTCGTTCTTTCCGTTATCCACCATGCTTATTACTCCGATAGGGTAGCAGGGAACCAGCACCAGCGGGTCGATAGGCTCGTTGCAGAGCACAAGAACGTCTAAGGGGTCGCCGTCGTCCGCAAGGGTTTTCGGGATAAAGCCGTAGTTTGCGGGATAGTGGGTTGAGGTGTAGAGGATTCTGTCCAGAATAAGAAGTCCGCTTTTCTTGTCAAGCTCGTACTTGTTCTTGCTTCCTCTCGAAATTTCGATTACCGCAAGGAAGTTGTAGGGGTTTATGCGGTCGCTGTCGATGTCATGCCAAACGTTCATAATTCAGTATATCCTTTCTTTTAAGCAGTTAGTATAATTCTGCTATTGTTCTTGCTGCGAAAACTCCCGAGGCTGACGCCTGGGAAAGTGAGTGGGTTACGCCTGAGCCGTCGCCGAGAACGTAAAGTCCCTTTACAGAGCTTTCAAGCTTCTCGTCAACCGTTACCTTTGAGTTGTAGAACTTTACTTCAACGCCGTAAAGCAGGGTATCATCGTTTGCCGTTCCGGGAGCAATCTTATCTAAAGCGTAAATCATCTCGATTATATCGTCAAGCTGTCTTTTCGGGATAACAAGGCTCAAATCTCCCGGAGTTGCCTTAAGGGTAGGAGTAAGGAAGCACTGGGAGAAGCGGTGCTCGTTGGTACGTCTGCCTGCAACCAGATCTCCGAAGCGCTGGACAAGAACTCCGCCGCCAAGCATATTTGAAAGCCTTGCAATTGACTCGCCGTAAAGGTTGCTGTCCTTGAATGGCTCGGAGAAGGTGTTTGAAACGAGAAGAGCAAAGTTTGTATTATCCGTGTGCAGCTTCGGGTCGGCGTAACTATGACCGTTAACGGTTATAATTCCGTTTGTATTCTCGTTTACAACCTCCCCGTAGGGGTTCATACAGAAGGTACGCACAAGGTCGCCGTACTTTTTCGTGCGGTAAACAATCTTACTTTCGTAAACCTTTTTTGTGATATGCTCAAAAACCGCTGCGGGGATTTCAACTCTTACGCCTATATCAACTCTGTTGCTGCGGGTTTCGATGCCGAAATCCTTACAAAGTCCGGAAATCCATTTTGAGCCGGAGCGTCCTGCGGCTACTGCGGTCTGATTGCAGAGATATTCGCCCTTGTCGGTGGTGATATGGAACTTTTCGCCCTGCTTTTCAACCGTGGAAACCTCCTCGTAGAAGTGAATATCAACCGTATCCTTAACGTATTCGTATATATTTTTCAGTATCTCCCTGTTGCGGTCTGTGCCTAAGTGCCTTACCTGCGCGTCAAGGAGGTGCAGGTCGTATTTCAGGGCTTCCGCCTTAAGGTCGCTGCTTACGGTGCTGTAAAGCTTTGCGTCCCCGCCGCCCATTTTGAGATTTACCTCATCAACGTACTTCATAAGGCTTATGGCTTCTTCCTTGCCAACATGCTCGTACAGGTCGCCGCCGAAGTTGTTGGTTATATTGTACTTTCCGTCGGACATTCCGCCTGCGCCGCCGAAGCCGTTCATTATACTGCAAGTCTTGCAGTGTACGCAGGAGGTTATTTTCTTTCCGTCTATTGGGCAGACCCGCTTGCTGATAGGACCGCCCCGGTCTATCATACAGACCTTAAGTCCCTTGTTCAGCTTTGTAAATTCATACGCCATAAAAACGCCTGCTGCGCCTGCGCCGATTATTACAACGTCATAATTACTGCACATAAATTATCCTCGCTTATTCTTCATTATCATTATCGCCGCGGAAAATTGCAGCCATTTCGGGGTGGGTTTTATCAAGCCGTATGGGTCGGAAGCTTTCGGCGTCAACAAAGCAGTGCTCCGAATGTCCCTCCGCCATAAGCTTTCCAGTTTCCTCGTCGGTTATCTTGTAGCCCACCTTCATACGAAGTCCGTCAAATTCCTCTATTACGGTGTTGATGAGAACTGTCTGCCCGAACTTAACGGGACGTTTATAGCGGCAGTCCACCGACATTACGGGAATCATAACACCCAGCTCCTCCATTTTTGCGTATGGGAAGCCCCTGCTTTCCAGATATTCTGTCCGTACCTCCTCAAACCAGCGGATATAGTTTGAATGGTGGACGATTTTCATCTGGTCGGTTTCGTAGTAAAGCGCCTTTCGGCGGTAAATCATAGAAGGCTTACTCATTTTATATCCTTTCTTTTGGGGGCAGAACTGCACTAAGAGAGAAAATCATCAATCCCGCCTGCCGAATATCTGCCGGAGTCGGGCTTTATGGGGTTGTAGAAAAGGTGAAGTGCTGCCTCAAAATCAATATCCTCTCCGCCCCGCCGCAGCCAGTAGCAGTCGTTAGGCATTATGCCGTGGGTTATTTCAATTATCTCGTAGGGGTTATATTCCGAAAGTCCCAGCCGCATAAGCTCGTAGGGAGCAACAGCAGGATTATCGGGGAAAACCCTTGAACGGATAAGGTAGTAAATATCCTCAATCTTAAGCCTGCGGTCGGTTCGGGTTAAAATAGGTATGTCCGTATTTGCGTTATAGGTATAGTCAACAGTCTTGTCTCCGGAAATCATATATACGCAAAGGAGAGTATTTGAATGCAGCAGCTCAAGGTTAAGAGGCAGCGGCATATCAAAGGGCTCGCTGGAAACAGGTATATATGTTCCGTGTTTTATTACTCTACCGTGCATAGTTCTAATCATTCCTTTGCTAACAGGGGTTAAACAGTCTTTTGCAGTCCGTAAGCTTGCGCTTATATATTATATAGTATATGTCAGACAGCATTCACACTAAAATTATATCACAAAATGCTGCGTATTTCAATATTTATATTGACATTATTGTGAAAATATAGTAAAATTGTAATGTTGTATATTACATTTTTGCAATATACCGTCAATGACATACATTTGCGAGGTTTATAAATGAAAGAGCTTCTTGAAACCGGAGTTAATATCGGGCTCAGCTATGACAAAAGGCTGGACGGGCTTATGGGGCAGATTAAGGGCTATTCCGTGGTTGTAAAGGAAAACAACCAGACAGGAAGCTACGGCTGTCTTCTATGGGTAAGAAAGGGAGATTTTGCCGCTATAAAAAGCGCAGAGGACTATCTTGCAGAGCAGGTAACCTCAAACCCTGAGCTTGTCAAGAATTTCAGAGTAACCGAAAGGGGAATTGCGGCGGCTCTTGTTAAAACCTCGGATTCATTTAAGAATATAACCAATATCAAGCGGTTTTTATACGACCTTACAAGCTTTCTGTCCCTGAATTTCTATGTAAGCTGCTGCTATGACTGCGGAAAGACGGCTCAGCTTGGAATTTACAGCGCTGAGGGAGTTCCTGTGCAGTGCTGCGGTGCCTGCGGGGAGAAGTATGAGTTTATCGGCGAAATCGGAAATGCTTCCGCAAACGCTTTTCCTGCAGCAGAACCGCTGAAGGAAGAAAAGATAAGCTTCGATAATCTGCTTGCTGACGAGAAATCAGAGGAGCAGCCCGAGCCTGCGGCAGAAAAAACAGAGGTCGCCGCAGCAGTACTTACAAAGGAAGAAGAAAGCGAGCTGTTTTTTAAGGAAATTACCGCTCCGGAAGCAGAGCCTGCACCTAAAAGGGAAGAAGTAAAGGTTAGCGAGGACAAAACCGATATAAGCGCCCTTATGTTTGCTGCTTCCGAGGAGAAGAAGCCGGAGCCGCAGGTTCAGCAATCAGCGGCGGCAGAAAAGCTTACTGCGGAGGAAGAAAACGAGCTTTTCTTAAAGGAAATACCCGGGGAAGCGGCAGAGCCTGCACCCAAAGAGGAAGTAAGGGCAAGCGAGGATAAAACCGATATAAGCGCACTTATGTTCGGCGCTTCCGAGGAGAAGAAGCCCGAGCCGCCGAAATCCGAGCTTTTTGAACAGGCACAGAGAGAATTTGAGTCAGAGAAGCAGAGAGAGGCTCTGGAAAAGCAGAACGCACAGGGCGAAGAAGAGTTCAGCCTTAAGGAGCTTATGGTTTCCGATATTCGGTTGGGAAATAACGGCGGCGAGGACCTTACAATCCCCGGAGCCGACCCCGAGGATAAGGTGGGACACAGCGAGGAAATCGCTGTTACCGAAATTTACGACGACAGCAACGAGGGCGAGGACATAGACGTTACCGAAATCGAGTCCACGGTTTCAAAGCCCACGGTTACAACAGGACACCAGCAGCTTTCCGCAAAGGAAACCCCGCTGGATAAGGACGGAAACGTGCCGCTTATGAATCCCAATGCGGTTGACAGAAGCAATATTCCGTCGGCAGTTGACGGACCCGACGCGGTTACACCCTCAACGTTCACTAAACCAATGCCCGTGGCGGAACACGCCGCAACCCCGCCTCCCGGCTATGCGGTTGCAACCGACGACCCGAGGGCTGAGCCTGCACCTGCTCCAAGAGCCACTCCCTATACATATCAGGGCGCGTCCTATACATATCTGCCGCCCGAAAGCAACGCCCTTACAGGAATTTTAGGCGCTTTAGTTCTGGCAGTTCTGGGCGTAGCTGTGTGGGTGCTTATCGCTCAGATGGGATTTTTAAGCTATATCGGAAGCCTTGCCATAATCGGCGCTGTGTTCGGCGGATACCGCCTTGCGGGCGGCTCAATGGACAAAAAGGGAATTGCAATATCCGCCGTAATAAGCGTTGTGATGAATATTCTGGGCTTTGGAATTACCCTTGTTATTGAGGTGCAGAAGGTTATCCACGACTGCTTCGGCTATAGCCTTTCCTTCCTTGACGCAATCGACTGGGTAGCGTTCAGCTTAACGGAGTCCGGAGCAAGCGTCTCACTTATGATTGATATGGGGGTATCAATGCTGTTTATGATTGTGGGACTTGTGGGTATTGTAACTACCCTTCTTAAGAAGACCTGAGGATAATTTTAATGGATTTTTCCGCCTTTTTTGGCAGCAGCCGGAAAGGGCGGCTTTTGTTTTTGTGCAATAAGCCCAACTGAACGCCTGAAAACATCGAAAAAAGTCACAAAAGCAGAAAAAGCGAAAAAAGTTGCAAAAAGGTGTTGACAAAGGTGGGCAGTGGTGATATAATAAACAAGCTGACCCGCTGAGGGAAGGCGAGCCGACCGAAAGGTCGGCAATAACACAGAAAAGCAAGTCGAAAAATTTTCAAAAAAATTGAAAAAAGGTATTGACAAGCTTAGAAAAATGTGTTATGATA
>JBJERK010000367.1:0-1888 GCA_051882255.1 Ruminiclostridium sp. | reverse complement strand
TGACTTTTCGAGGTTTAGCAGTTGTATATTGCGTCGTTTTGCATACCTATCTGCGGAATTGCTTGTGCGTATTCGTGGTCAACTCAGGTTTGACTGCTCCTCCTGGCGTCTTCTTCGTCCTGTCAAGATTCTGCTTCGGATAAGACCTCGAAGCCTGCTTGTGCAGTTTGCAAGTGAGATAAACTTTTGTCAATACGCTTCGATTACATAGCCGAAAGCGTCCGACTGTATCAGCTTTTTGAGAGTTCCCTTTATTGCAAAGTTCATAAAGTTGGAAACTCCAAGGGCTACTATAACCCTTATTGTGGGGGCTACCGACTGCTCGATATTGCAGGCGGAAACAGGGGCTTCAAGCTTTGCTTCCTCGTGGGTGAACTGCATTGAGTTAAGCAGGTTCTTCTTCTCCCTGTACTGCTGCCAGTTGGCGGAGAAGTGCTGAGCAAAGGTAAGCCCTGTGCGGAAATCGAACACCGCTTTAATTGAGGCGTTTTCCATATTGTCCTCAACAATTTTTCTTCTCACGTCGATACTGTCGGGACAAAGGAACACATAACCCGAAAGGCGCTGCCCTGTATAACCCTCTCTGCAAAGCACAAGCTCCTTTGCAATATCCGGGTTTATATCCGTCATAATTCTTGCGACGGCATCAACCTTCTGCTTGCCTATATCTGACTGCACGAACATCTGGTTTGCTATATTCTTTGACTCCACAATATCAAAATCGTAGAGGGTGAATTTAGTAAGCCCCAGTCTTGCAAGATTTTCTGCAATAGTGGAGCCAACCGAACCGCAGCCGATAATATGTATGCGGTCGGTTACTTTCGATGGGTCGAAAAATTCAAAGTGCTTGCTTATGTCCATTGTCGTTCCTCCTTAAGTTCCAGAATGTAAATGAGATTTGTAATAGCCGCTGTAGTAGCTGTAGTCGTCCTCGTAGTCGTCCCAGTAGCCTCCGTAGTACGTTGTCTGCTTCGGCTTTGTAGTCTGAGCCGGCTTGTATTCGTAATTGTAAGAGCTTGCGGGCTTGGGGGTGTATGTCGGGTAAGTCGGGTAAATCCTCTTGATTTTTGCAATAGAATCATCAAGATACTTTTTCATATCTCCTATACCCTCAATCTCAATATCCACATCGCACTTCTCATAAACAAGATAATCTCCTGTGGCGTCGTAGATTTCTACGCTGTAGTCAAGGGACTTGTTCCATATCATAAAGATGTAGAACTGTCCTTCACGGATACAGGACAGGACGGTTTCCTTACTCTTTACGTCAACTCCCGAGGGAGTTGTTTCCATATTGACGTGGGAATGTCCGTGAAAACGCATCTTTGAGAACTGCTCCAAAGGTATCTCCATATTCCATTTTTCATACTCCGGCTGGTCGGTTGTGATTGTGAAGCCTGTTACCTGCTGGGGGTATACGAGAATATCTGTGACTGTAAAGGTATTTTCGTTTCGCTCAACCAAGCCGTGCCAGCCTACCTCGCCGCTGCATTTCATTATAAGCAGCTGCATTTTCGCAAAGGCTTCCGGCTTAAAGATAAGCTTCGCCCGTGGTCTTCCTGCAACCGACATTAACGGACACTCAGTCTGTGGATTCATCATAGCTGTTCATTACCTCCTCTGCTGAACATAAGGTCTTATCTGCTCTTTCGAGAATACACGCATCGACGTTGCCTGCCAGCCACCTTGAGAAGCACTCCATAACTGTTGTGTCCTCGAAATTCATATTGGAAATCTGCGCCTTAAGCTGGATAAACAGTCCGATATAGTCGCCGGTCATAAGCAGGTTATCCATTTCAGAAACAGACTGTCCGAAACAGTCGTAGCCTCCTATGTGGGGATTCCAGATACGGTTATCCTTTACGGCGGCTGAGGAAGAAACAGAGCT
>JBJERK010000366.1:0-1888 GCA_051882255.1 Ruminiclostridium sp. | reverse complement strand
TACTACCCGAGCCACCAGCCCGTTGAAATTGAGGAGCAGATACTCCCGCACTTTGAAAGAAAAGGCTTTACCCTTGTGGAATGGGGCGGAAGCGAGTACTGATAAAAAATCCGTTTTCTGCTTTTGCGGAAAGCGGATTTTTCTTTATGTGCAGTAAGCGGAAGCGACAGCCTTGAGCTGACTGCGGAAAGCTCGGCGCTTCTTGACCCTTCCTGCGGCGGAGCGCTTACATACATTTCCGATAACAAGGAGGTTTCAGCGGTTAACAGCGTAGGACGGATATTCGGGAAAAGCGCAGGAACGGCGGAAATTACCGCTACTGCACCAAACGAAAAAAAGAAAACCGTATTGGAATTTTCGTGCTGTATAACGACAAGTCTCACGGCTACCGGGACAACGAAATCGGCGAGACGGTAAAGATTATGGAAAACGGCACATACACTCTTACTTACGATATTGCAAAGCACCGGAGCGAGGACGCAAAGAGCCTTGGAATTGATACGATAAACAATCTTATCATTCCGTGCTTAACCAATTTCAACTCACAAGCCCCGCACGGGACGCGACATGGTCCCCGGAGGCCTACGTCAATATGGATATACGCAACACCGTCAAGAACGCAGCGCTTGCCGCTGAATTTGCGAGCCTTGACGAGCTGGGGCAGGACGTTATCCTTGTAAGCTCTCACGCAGGAGCACGGAAGAAATGCTATCCGTATCAGGGCAAATTCTTCAGCCGTTCCGGTAAAACCGGGACGATAAAGGACGGGAACGGAAAGGAATATCCTTACTCTCCGCTTTCGGACACGTCCTTCGGCGAGCCGGACGGCTTATTCGGTATTAACTGCGGCCACCGTATGCGGGGCGTTTCCGATGGGCTGTTTATATACCGTGAAAAGCAGTACGATGAAAAGGAAAACTCTGAGGAATACGAAAAGGTATGCAAGCAGCGGCAGATGGAGCGGAAGATACGAAAGGACAGGCGCACCCGTGACGCTTTGGAGGCAGCGGGCGATACCGAAGGGGCAAAGGAGCTGCGGCGGAAAATTGCCGAAGAAAACAAGCAGCTTAAGGAATACTGCGACCGTGAGGGGCTTAATTACAGGCAGGACAGGACAAGGACCTACGGATATTCGGACGAGAGCAGGAAGAAAAAGCCTGTTGATTTGGTGGAGAGTGTTGACAAATCGGGGGAAAGTGGTATAATAAATAAAAAAGTTAGTGACCACATAATGAGTATTTATAATGAAACTGACGATGTTTATGATTTTATAGAAATAGAAAAGGAAATGCTTTCAACACCTATAGGCAAAAATATTGCTGAATATATTGAAACAGAAGGTCTTAATATTACTATAAACTATGACACCAATGCTCCTGCAAATTTATGCGGTGGAATTGTAGGCAAGGAAATTACTGTTTATGCTGTAAATCATAATGATATAAAAGAGTTAGTAGATACCATAGTTCATGAAACCGCTCACAGAAAATATAATTGGAATACAACACAAGAAGATGAGGTTAATTGCAGAATTTTGGAAATTCTACGGACTAAGAAATCTATTTCCAATGCTGAAATATCTGATGTTGTGAGTTTTGTAAGAAATAACTACTCTGAAATGCCCACAGGAGATTTATATGGCTATTGATACTTCGAAAATGATAAAAGATATTCGAGAAAAGGGAAAGTGCGAATGTCCATTGTGTAAAAAAGGATTTTTTATTGCTAAAAGTGATATTCCGATAGAAAAACAAACGCATTTTGAATGTTCGCATTGTAAAGAAAAGTACATATTAAATATAAAGTTTAGAATATAGTTGGAATAAAGCTACTCGACGATAGTAACAGGTTATGTGATTTTGTCTGTGTAAAGTGCTTTGCGTAAAGC
>JBJERK010000365.1:0-1892 GCA_051882255.1 Ruminiclostridium sp. | reverse complement strand
CGTATTTCCGGTTTCTGAAAAAATCGGCTGTAAGGGCGCAAACGGAATTTATATAGGATTTGAGCTGATAGTTATAATCGGGGCGGTAATTGTTATGTTTTTGGCTTTTTCAAACGATGTAAGTCAGGAAATTCTGCGGGTTATTTTCTACTGCGCTTTGCCTGCAGTAACCTTGTTTTCGGTTTTTGTTTCCTATAAGGCAGGGAAGAAAGCGGTTGCGGCGGATTTATAAAATGAAATGCTCCCAAAAACGGGAGCATTCTTTATATCGGCAGTTCTCCATTCATAGCTTTCTGAAAATCCCTTTGAAGCGTTATCTTTTCACTGTCGAACAGCGGCTGATACTCCGCAAGAAAGGCAGCTGTAAGCTGAGAATAACTGTTAAACTCCGCAGTTCTCCCAAGCTTTTTCAGCAGATACACCCGGATAATTCGCATATCTCCCTCGCAGCTTCGGTACCTGCGGAAAAGCTTACTGCCCATAAAGGAGTCAAGAGTTTTCAGCGCTCTTTCGTATCTTCCTGCGGCGCAGTCTGCATAAATAAGGGTAAGATACAGCATGTGATTATAGCCTGCTGTTCTGTTTTTGCCGAGATTCTGGTTAAGAAACTGCTGGTTTGTGCGCCATATATCATCGGCAAGGGCGCTGTCTTCCATTTTCAAAGCACACGTCATATAAAGGTGTATGTATGCTGCCCGCAGATGAATATTGTTTTCGGGGATTTTTCTTGTGTCAAGCACGGAAATTGCCGTAACCGGGTCGCCCATTTTCATGTGGATTTCCGCATACATAAGTGCAACCATATCGTCCTTAGGATTTCTTGCTACAACCTCTTTTTCATAGTATTCAAGGTATTCCCGGCAGAAACCAAGGTCGTTAAGCATTTTGTTCTGCTTATAATTTATCAGCACCGTAATTGTTACAGCAATAATAGTCCAGAAAAAAGATATAACAAAGCCCGCAATCAGCAGTACAAACGGAAGAAATAAAATCTCCTTCCGGAAGCCTGCCACTGCAAGCTGAAATAATCCGATAAGAAAGGTTATTATAATCGGTATTGCGATAAAGTTAAGAGAATTTTTTACTGTATTGACAAAAACTCTTGTCCAGTAGCGGAGAAAAAAGTTCATTATATTTCCTTTCCCTATATCTGGTTTTATTCCTCGTCTTCTGTAATCAGCATACCATTTGTGTCATATCTCCTTAATCCGTCTGCGTCAGAAATCCAATAAAGATATAAGTCGCCATTATCATAACAATACACGTATTCGGGAACTTCTGAGCGTTTTGTTGCAAATCTAAGCTTGCAATTATTCCAAGCATCATTTTTATTTTTGGTTCTAAGCTCTGAGATAGTATCTGAATTTGTGTAATAGCACCAGAAAAGTACTTCTGCGTTATTGAATCTCTCTGAATAACTACGAAATATTTCGCATACCTCATCGTATTTTTCTATCTCTGATTCGTTGAAATAAATATAAAACGATATATCCGTTTTTTCTCCGTATTTTTCCTCATAACTTGTAATAGATACATCTTCAATGTTTGTAAAATCGGTATAATTAGCTCTTTCGCCGTTTTGAAACATAGGCGAAAATACAGAAACCTCAAGAAGGAAATCTGTGTAGTACTGGGATAGAATTTGTTCCATTTCCTCATACGCTTCTTCTCTTACAATAGCTTCGACGTACTTGTCTCCATTTAATTTTTGATTCTTTATACTATATGACGCCTTAAAGGTGAGATTCTTATCAGACAGCGGATAGCATACCGCCTCTAAAGAGCCGACATCAATCCAACTTGCGCTGCCCACAAAGGAATCTTCCACTATAAATATTTCTCCGTACTTTTTTGTCAAAGCCAACGACAGCCGCAAATCTTCCAATGGCTTA
>JBJERK010000364.1:0-1909 GCA_051882255.1 Ruminiclostridium sp. | reverse complement strand
GGAGGTATGGGAAAGCCTGCGGGAAAAGTTCGGCTGTACGATTATACAGAACAACTTCGAGCTTCCGCCCTTCAGACTGCTTGGCAACAGCGACTGCTCAGACATTCACGGACGGGTCAGCTTCGTAAACAGGCTTAATATGCTTTTCGCAGACTATGCCCGTGAAAATCAGAACCTCTGCATTAACGACATAAACTACCTTTCCGCCTGCTATGGTCTGGACAGCTGGCAGGACAGCAGGCAGTGGTATATGTACAAATACGCTCTTTCAATGAATGCAATTCCCACTCTTGCGGCAAACATAGCGGCGATTATAAAGGCGCTTTTAGGCAGAAATAAGAAGGTGCTTGCCCTTGACCTTGACAACACCCTCTGGGGCGGAGTTATCGGCGACGACGGGGTAGACGGAATAAGCATAGGAAAGGATTTACCCGGCGGGCAGGTTTACTCCGAGTTTCAGGAATATGTAAAGCTCCATAAGGACATAGGCGTGGTGCTGACGGTCTGCTCAAAGAACGACTGCGAAAACGCCGCCGCAGGTCTGAACCACCCGGACGGAACGCTCAGAGAGCAGGACTTCACGGTAATAAAGGCGAACTGGGAAAACAAGGACAGAAATCTTCTTGAAACAGCGGAAGAGCTTAATTTACTTCCGGAAAGCTTTGTTTTTGCAGACGACAATCCCGCCGAAAGAGCAATCGCCGCCGCTTCAACGGGTGCGGCTGTACCGGAAATGGAGGGGGCTGAAAACTATATAAGGATACTGGACAGAAACCGCTATTTCGAGGTAATACGCCTCTCCGAGGACGACAGAAGAAGAGGCGAGATGTACAAGGAAAACGCCGAAAGAGCAAAGCAGCTAAAGGAGTTCGGGGATTACGGCGAATTTCTGGACAGCCTGCAAATGCGGGCGGAGATTAGGGATTTTACGCCTTTATATTTGCAGAGAATAACCCAGCTCACCAACAAAAGCAACCAGTTTAACGTAACCACCCGCCGCTACACCGAATCGGAAATGGAGCAGGTTTACAAAAGTCCGGAATATATCCGCCTGTACGGAAAGCTTATAGATAAATTCGGCGACAACGGCGTTGTTTCGGTAGTAATCGGAAAGGTTAAGGAAAAGGAGCTGCATATTGATTTGTGGCTTATGAGCTGCCGTGTCCTGAAAAGGGAAATGGAACTTGCTATGCTGGACAGGCTGGTGGAAGAATGTCGGAAAAAGGGGATAGAAAGGATTTTTGGCTACTATTATCCTACTGCCAAAAACGGAATGGTAAAGGAGCTTTTCGGCTCATTCGGCTTTACGAAAATAGCCGACGAGGAGGGCAATACGGTCTGGGAGCTGCCCCTTATCGGTTATCAGAATAAAACAAGGCATATAGCGATTGGAAAGGACGTATAACAATGGATAACGAAATCTACGAAAGACTTAACAGCGTTTTCAGAGATTTTTTCGATGACGAGGAAATCGAGCTTGACGCAGACACTACCGCAGACGATATTGAGGACTGGGACAGCCTCAACCACATAACCCTTATGGCAGCAGTAGAAGACGAGTTCGGTATCCGCTTCACCATGGGCGAGGTTTCCGGCATGGAGAACGTGGGCGAGATGGTGGAGATTATCAAGAGAAAAATGTGAGAGCTTCTGAGAGAGCTTGAGATAAGAGAGATTTTTTGCAGGGCTTGTGCAGCCCTGCACCCGCGGGAGCGCGGCGGCGCTCCACCCGCAGGAAGCTTGATTACTGCTTTTGGTTTGCGGGGGTATCTTTGATGCACATTCACGGGTTTGGTGCTATTGTGTTTCTCTCAATTCAGCGTTATTGAGAGGCAATTGCTTAATAAGATAGTAACGTTTATTGCTGTTGCGGTCGATGTTTGCAGACCCGCCCGCTTTGCGCGAAGCG
>JBJERK010000363.1:0-1911 GCA_051882255.1 Ruminiclostridium sp. | reverse complement strand
GCTCAATAACCGACTTTTTCTCGTCGTCTATCAATATCATAATATGGGGCAGCTCAAGAGGCGCTCCGGTTCTGATTTTAATGCGGGGAGGAATCCTTTCCACAACCGTAGCTTCCGTTGCTCTGACTGCTGAGGTGCTGCCCTTGCGGTAGTCGTACTCCTCAAGGTCAATCATTCCCACAATGCCCTTTCTGATTTTACCATCGGACTGGGTTCTTTCTATGTATATAAGAGCATTCTTGTATTCCTTGAAAAGCTTATTGTCCAGCGCCTCCTTCATAGCGGCGTGGATTTTTTCAATGCGGGCGTCAACGTCCTGTTCTTCAAGGTAAACCTCGGGAAGAATCAGATTAAGGGCGGAAGGCGCTTCGCCAACAGTATTCTTTACTCTTTCCCAGTAATCCCGCTGACCTGTATACTGGTCGCAGGCTACAACCGCCCACTTTTCCATATCCTTAATATCCGGCAGAAGTATATCCGCCGCTTTGAATGCAGTACTCATAGCTTTGTTCCTTTCTGTAATGGGGGAATATCACTTAATCATTATAGCATATTTGCCTTTTTTATGCAATAGCAGTACTGCTATAAAAATTTTTTAAAAAAAATCCTATTTACCTATTGACAAGGTAGGAAATATGTGGTATTATAATACCAACCTACCAAGCAGGTAGAATTTATAAAGTAAGACAGGTACATGACAATGAAAAACTATCTGAGAAATCTGGTAACTTCAAACTTCCGTTCAGAGCGAATGTGTTGTTGCTGTTGAAGCCCACAAAGAAATCAAAACTATTTAACAACAACAAATCAATCTGAAAGGAAATTAAAACTATGTCTGAATATAAATTTGAAACACTCCAGCTTCACGTTGGACAGGAAGCTCCCGACCCCGCAACCGACGCAAGAGCAGTACCGATTTACGCAACAACCTCCTACGTTTTCCGCAGCTGCGACCACGCAGCCGCTCGTTTCGGACTTGCTGACGCCGGCAACATCTACGGCAGACTTACAAACTCCACACAGGACGTTTTTGAAAAGAGAATTGCAGCCCTTGAGGGCGGTGTTGCAGCACTTGCAGTAGCTTCCGGCGCTGCCGCAATAACCTACACAATACAGGCTCTCGCCCAGAACGGCGGACATATTGTTGCACAGAAAACAATCTATGGCGGAAGCTACAATCTGCTTGCACACACGCTTCCTGCATACGGTATTACAACCTCCTTCGTAAATATCCACGACCTGGCTGAAGTTGAGGCTGCAATAAAGGACAACACAAGAGCAATCTACATAGAAACCCTCGGCAACCCCAACAGCGATATTCCCGATATTGACGCACTTGCAGAGCTTGCTCACAAGCACGGACTTCCCCTTGTGGTTGACAACACCTTCGGCACACCTTACCTTATCAGACCTATCGAGCATGGCGCTGATATTGTTGTACATTCCGCTACAAAGTTTATCGGCGGTCACGGCACAACTCTCGGCGGTATAATCGTTGACTCCGGTAAGTTCGACTGGGAGGCTTCGGGTAATTACCCCGCAATCTCCGCTCCCAACCCCAGCTATCACGGTGTTTCCTTTACTAAGGCGGTAGGCGCAGCGGCTTTTGTAACCTATATCAGAGCAATTCTTTTAAGAGATACGGGCGCTACAATTTCTCCCTTTGCGGCATTCCTGCTGTTACAGGGTACGGAAACACTTTCTCTCCGTCTTGAACGTCATGCAGAAAACACCAAAAAGGTAATCGAATACTTAAGCAATCACCCGCAGGTTGAAAAGGTAAATCATCCCTCGATTTCAGACCATCCCGACCACGCTCTTTACGAAAAATATTTTCCCAACGGCGGCGGCTCAATATTTACCTTTGAAATCAAGGGCGGCGTTAAGGAAGCACACAAATTTATCGATAAT
>JBJERK010000362.1:0-1914 GCA_051882255.1 Ruminiclostridium sp. | reverse complement strand
CAGCCTTGTCAGCAGGAAATCGTCGAAATATGGGTACTGTCTCAGCTCCGCCGCCATTACGGAAATATCACGGGCTGTTGAATAATGGTTCTCGTCGTCGTAGCCTACGCAGTTGGCAAAGCTTGTGTTGTCCAGTCCCAGCTTAGCGGCGGTTTTGTTCATTCTCTGTACAAAAGCAGGCTCGCTGCCCTCGATATGCTCCGCCAGCATTACACAGGCGTCGTTTGCGGAGGCTATAACCACGGATTTTATAATGTCGCCAACGCTCATTTCCTCTCCGGGCTCAAGCCATATCACCGAGCCGTCCATACTGCCCGCATAATCGGAGCAAACGGCAATATCATCAAAGGAAAGCCGCCCCGCCTCAATTTCCTCCGCTGCAATAATAAGGGTCATAATCTTTGTAACCGAGGCAATAGGCAGCCGCAGGTCGGCGTTAAGCTCAAAAATCGGCTGTCCGGTTGAAAGCTCGGTAAGGATAGCCGCTTTGGCGGTTTTTACGTCGGGCTCGGTAGGTTCCTCCGAGCCGACGGGCAGGGAAAGGGAAAGGGCGGTTGCCGCTGCGCAGAGGGCGGCTGTAATTTTTTTTAAAATCATAATAATTCTCCCGAAAAATAGTCTGTACTTTCAATAAGTATGAATAACCGGACGGAATAATGCAGAAAATAACCGTAAATCAACTCCAAAAGGGGAATTTTATGAACGGAATAAGTAAGAACGGCTTTGCTGCCGAGTTTTTAAAGGCGGCTGTTATTTTCATGGCAGGAGGCTTTATTTACGGAGCTATTGAAATCCTGTACCGGGGTCACACCCACCCCTCTATGTTCGTGCTTGGGGGACTTAGTCTGCTTTGGGTCGGGGGGCTCAACAGCTTTTACGGGAAAAACCCGCCGGTTCTGCTGCAAATGGCGATAGGCAGCGCAATAATAACACTGGGCGAGTTCATCTGCGGGGTTGTTGTAAACCTGTGGCTTGGTATGGACGTATGGGATTACAGCAAAATGCCCTTTAATATTATGGGGCAGGTGTGCCTGCTTTTCGTATTTATCTGGTTTTTCCTGTCCCTGCCCGCAATTCTTATAGAGGATTATATGCGAAGTGAGATGTTCGATGAGCCGAAGCGGGTATATAAGCGGCTTTTGTTTCGTGGTGCAGTAAGCAAAAGGGCGGAGCTGTAGTCAAAATGCACAAAATTAACAGCTATAATTTTACACTTATTTTCCGAAAAATACCGTTAAAATTTTGTCAAAACACTTGATATTCGGGGGCAAATCCTGTATAATAGTAACGGTACAAAGTATCAATCAAATCTCAGGAGGATTATAAAAATGTCAGTTAAAGTTGCAATTAACGGCTTCGGCCGTATCGGACGTCTTGCTTTCAGACAGATGTTCGGCGCTGAAGGCTACGAGGTAGTAGCTATCAACGATCTTACAAAGCCCTCTATGCTTGCTCAGCTCTTAAAGTACGACACAGCACAGGGCGGCTACTGCGGAAGAATCGGCGAAGGTCTCCACACCGTTACAGCTGATGACGAAGCAGGCACAATCACAGTTGACGGCAAGACCCTTAAGATTTACGCTATGGCTAAGGCTAACGAGCTTCCCTGGGGCGAAATCGGCGTTGACGTAGTTCTTGAGTGCACAGGCTTCTACTGCTCCAAGGAAAAGTCTCAGGCTCATATCGACGCAGGCGCTAAGAAGGTTGTTATCTCTGCTCCCGCAGGCAACGACCTTAAGACAATCGTTTACAGCGTAAACGAAAACACCCTTACAGCAGAAGATACAATCATCTCCGCTGCTTCCTGCACAACAAACTGCCTTGCTCCTATGGCTAAGGCTCTTAACGACTATGCTCCTATCCAGAGCGGTATCATGAGCACAATCCACGCTTACACAGGCGACCAGATGATTC
>JBJERK010000361.1:0-7395 GCA_051882255.1 Ruminiclostridium sp. | reverse complement strand
TGCAATCTTTTTTCCTATCCCCTGAGAGCGGGTAAGAAGCTTGCTGTCGCCGCCTGCAACGCAAAGAGCAAAGCTTTGAGGCGAAAGGTCGGAGAGGATAGAAAGCGCCGCCTTGGGGCCTACTCCCGAAACGGAGATAAGCATTTTAAAGCAGTTAAGCTCGGTGCTGTCCCCGAAGCCGAAAAGCTCAACAGCGTCCTCTCTGACGCTCATATATGTGAGCAGGGTTACTTCCTCGCCGGTTTTAAGCGGGGAAAGGGTATAGGCAGTTGTGCGGCAGGCATAGCCTACTCCGCCGCATTCCACAACCGCAAGGTTTTGCTCGGTATGAATAAGCTTTCCGTGCAGACTGTATATCATTATATTAATTTCCTTTCTTACAGGGTTTCCTGTCGTATATCTTCAATTTTTACGGTGTCCTCCATAGCCGCCTTTTCACGGCGTGAAAGCTCCTGCATAAGCTTCTCCGTTTCCGGATTTACAGCTTCCGTTTTCGCCTTAAAAATATAGTCCATTTTTTCCTTTATAAACTCAATATCGTTCTTGTCGTCAACAATACCTGCTGCGCCGACTGCATATTCTCTTGCGGTCTCGTAATCACCGAGGCAGGCAAAGCAGACTGCCGTATCAAGAAGAAGGTAAGCGGGAGGAGTATCGGTAAGCTCGATTGACTTTAAAAACAATTTCTTTGCTTTCTCAAAATCCAAATTTAAATAGTCCCTCATTCCGAGGTAATAATAGGCTTTTGAACGGTTTTCGGGGCTGATGCTGTTTTGGGCAACCCTTCTGAACCACTCTGTTCCTTCCTCTCTGTCAGCTCCTTCAAACCACATATAATAGCTTGCAAGCTTCTGGAAAATATCCCTTTCATCGGGGAATTCCTCATAGCCTTCGAGAAGAACGGGGAGAATATCGAGGTACTGGGGCATATTCCGTGCTATATCAAGATAGCAGGCGAGGCGAAGCCTTTTGTCTGTTGCTTTTTTAAGGCATTTTTCATAGCACTCCATAGCAGATGCAAAATCTCCGTTTACACGGTTTAAAATTGCGTCTAAAAACAGATATTTGCCCCTTATATAACCGTTCAGGTGATATTCGTTTATTGCGTAGGAAGCGCTGAAGCCTTTCACCGTAAACTTTCCGCTGTAATAATATGCTTTTATAATTACCGGTAACAGAAAGCTCAGACCTATACAGAAGCCTGCTATTGTAATTATTCCGCTTTGCGGGATATTGTTGGTCTTTGCTATGTAAATCAGCAGAATAAGGTTTATTATAAAAGCTACAACAGACACTATCATCTGCATTAAATTGTGATTAATAGGCTTTTTCTGATTCATTTAGTCCTCATGTCGTGTTTTATGTTATTCTCAGCTGTGAGCCGTAGGCGTGGGCATGGCAGACTGCAATTGCAAGGGCGTCTGCGGTGTCATCGGGCTTCGGGATTTCGGGAAGGGAGAGAATATTCTTTGTCATTTCCTGAACCTGTTTCTTTACGGCCTTTCCGTAGCCTGTAACAGACTGCTTTACCTGAAGAGGAGTGTATTCAAAAATCTGAATATCCCGCTGCTTAGCGGCAAGCAGCACAATTCCTCTCGCCTGTGCAACATCGATTGCGGTTTTCTGGTTTGTGGTGAAATAAAGGCGTTCAATTGCAAGAAATTCGGGCTTATATTTATCAAGAACATAGCAAAGGTCGTTGTAAATTTCAAGCAGCCTTGCGTTGAAGTCCATACCTGCGGGAGTGGTGATTGCGCCGTAATCAATGGTTGTGAATTTAGAATGGCTGTATTCGATTATTCCGAAGCCGACGATTGCGTAGCCCGGGTCAATTCCGATTATTCTCATAAGCACCCGCCATACCGCAGTCAGAGATTGATTATATCCGGACAGCGATTATATTAGTATAGTATCAAGGATTTATTATAACACATTTTTCTGATAATTGCAACTTTTTAAGGGCAAAAAGTTGTTATAATATGAAAATTATGCAGTATAATAGGTTTTATTGCCGCAAAGGACAAAAAACCTTTCAAAAAATATTTGCATTTCTTAAGCTGTTGTGGTATAATATTATGGTGTATATTTCTGTAATCATTCCTTATACTATTTTCAAGCGGCGGCAAAACTGCTGTCTGAAAACGGGAGAATTACGAAAATAATTTTTCGTTGATTTTCGGGAAAGGAATGTTCATAAATATGAAATATAAGAACGAAAACGAGGAGAGAGAAGAGCAGAATGAGGGCGGCGGGGAGCCGAACTGCATAACAGATACGGGAATTATTTCCACGCCCAATGCAAAGCACCTTATCCATTGTCTTACCATAATAGGTCAGATTGAGGGGCACTACATTCTCCCGCCCCAGAACAAAACCACCAAGTACGAGCACATTATCCCCGCACTTGTGGCGATTGAGCAGGACAGAAATATAGAGGGTCTGCTGATTATTCTCAATACCGTAGGCGGCGACGTTGAGGCAGGACTTGCTATTGCGGAGCTTATTGCGGGAATGGAAACTCCTACGGTTTCGATTGTTGTGGGCGGCGGTCATTCTATCGGCGTACCCTTAGCGGTAAGCGCAAGAAAAAGCTTTATCGTTCCTACCGCTACAATGACCATACATCCTGTGCGTATGAACGGTTTAGTACTTGGCGTTCCACAGACTCTTTCCTATTTCGACAGAATGCAGGAGAGAATAACCAATTTTGTTACCAGAAACAGCGGCATTTCAGCCGAAAAGTTCCGTGAGTTCATGATGAAGAAGGACGAGCTTGTTATGGACGTAGGCTCGGTTGTGGACGGTGAAACTGCGGTAAAATCAGGGCTTATCGACCACCTCGGCGGACTTTCCGAGGCGATAGACTGCCTTTACGGGCTTATCGAAGAAAAGCAGGAGAATACAGACTCGGAGCTTAAGGCTTCCTTAACCGAAAAAATCTGTTCCGAGGATAAGCTTTATACCGAAACCGGCCTTCTTGAGCAGCCCCACAAGGGTCTTATGTCAAAGGAGGGCAGCTGAAATGGTAATTTATTCTATTGTTAGCCCCGAGGACATATTCTGTAATGGTGTAAACAGTACTGCCCCTAAAAGAGAATTTCACAGGATAAAAGGCGGGCTTCTTGAAACCTCCGAATATAACGGCGAACAGCTTGTGAGCCGCCTTTATTCAACCAATCCGGCGCTTTATCTTGACAAAAGGTACTCGCCCTATTCGGTCTACAAATAAGCAGGAGAAATCCTGCATACATAACGAAAGGAAAACATAATGGACATAATAAGCGTTATAATTCAGGGCATAATTCAGGGCTTAACCGAATTTCTCCCCGTTTCAAGCTCGGGACACCTTTCCGTAGCTCAGCACTTTATGAATGTGGGGGAGGAAAGCCTGCTGATTTCGATAGTGCTTCATCTCGGCACGCTTGTTGCGGTTTTTATCGCCTTCGGAAAAACAATTCTCGGAATTATAAAGGAATTTTTCCTTTCGATACGGGATATAGTAAAGGGCGAGTTTTCATGGAAGAATATGAACGACGAGCGAAGAATGATGGTGATGATAATAATTGCAACCCTTATTCTTGTTCCTGTTTATCTGTTCAAGGACTTCTTCACCTCGGTTGAGGGTGACGGCGATATTATTTTCGAGGGCTGTGCCTTTATTTTTACTGCAATACTGCTTATCCTCTCAGACGCCTGCGTTAAAGGCTACAAAACGGGTAGGGATATTTCGGTAAAGGACGCTATAACCGTGGGACTTTTCCAGTGCGTAGCTCTTTTCCCGGGAGTTTCCCGTTCGGGCAGTACTACAACCGCAGGACTTTTCTGCGGACTTACAAGGGAAACTGCTGTAACCTTTTCCTTTATCCTCGGTATTCCCGCAATTCTCGGAGGAAGTCTGCTTGAGATAAAGGAAGTAGTTGAAACGGGAGCGGAAATTGATATTGTTCCTCTGGCAGTAGGCTTTGCAGTAGCGGCTGTTGTGGGATTTCTCTCAATCAAGCTTGTCAAGCTTGTAATAAAGAACGACAAGTTCAAGATTTTCGGAATTTATACATTAATTCTCGGTATTTTGTGCATAGGTACGGGAATTTATGAAAATATAACAGGCACACACTTCTACATAGGCTGACAGGAAAGGGAATTTTAAAATGGCGGAAACAAAAAGTAAGTCTTCGGGCGGCAAAAAGACCACGCAAAAGCAGTCCTCCGAGCTTATTGAAAAAAGAAAGGCGGAAATGCTCCGTCAGAATGCAAAGCGAAGACATACGATTTCGGTTGTTATGTTTGCGGTCGGCGTTTTTATAACGGCGCTGTCCCTTATAGGCAGCACCGAGGGAGAAAATCTCTCTGCATGGGACGCAATTCACAGCTTTCTTTACGGAATGTTCGGAATAACCTCGTTCTTCGTAGGTCCTGCTCTTATGTACATAGCGGTAATGATTTCCGCAGACAAGACAAAGGCAACAATTACCAAGCGTATGGTGCAGCTGGTTTTGCTTCTGCTTCTGGTGAGCGCCGCAGCTCAGGTAATTTTTGTAGGCTCAATAGGCGACCCTGCGGCTGAGAAAGCGGGTCTTTTTGAAACCATAGGCTATATTTACGATAAAGGCGTACTGCTTAACGGCGGCGGAGTTTCAGGACTTGTTCTCGGCGCTCCCTTGCTTCTTTTCGGACAGGTAGGCGCAATAATTATCCTTGTTCTTATTACCTTTGTGGCAGTAATGATAATGACGGATAAGTCCCTTGTTGAGCTTCTTAGGGCAATTGCAAAGCCCTTCTGCAAGGCAAAGGATTTTGCCAAGGAAAAAAGAGAGCTGTACAGGGAGGAGAACGAATATGTACAGCTTGAACTGCAAAAAATTGAGCAGGAAACTCTCCGCAAGCAGAAGGAAGAACGGGAACAGAAAAAGCAGAACAGACAAAATCAGCAAAAACAGCCCGAGCGCACCTCTGAGGAGGATATGCGGGCGAAGAAGTTTGCTTCTATTGCAAATGTTACCACAAATGCTCAGCAGGAGGTAACCGAGGCAGAGAAAAAGGCTGCTGCCGAAAAGGAAAAGCATATCCCGAACCCTATGGAGGAGCAGAAGAAGGAAAGCGCAGAGTTTCAGAATGACTTAAAGGATTATCTTAAGGGAAATCTTGAGAAAAAGAAGGTATTGCCTGTTCAGCAGACCCTTGATAATGTGATAATTGAGGACAGCAAGCCCGCAGAGGGCGGACCCTACAGCCCCGACGGCCCTTTCTTTGCTGACGAAGAAGGTGCAGCCGAGAAGAGCCTTAACCCTGTTGTAAAGCACGATAGCCTTATCGGCGAGACGGAAAATGTTCATAATGAAGATGGCAGTATGAACATTAGAATCACACCCCGCCGTGATGTTGTTCCTGAGTCTGAGGAAAAGAAGGAAACTGATATTGTTGAAGCAATAAACGATTTCAAGAAGGAGCAGGAGGAACGCAATAAGGCGGCGGAAGCAAATGAAAAGGTGCTTGGAACTGCGCTTGAAACCGATGAAAACGGTCAGACCCGCTTTACCGATATTATTTCTTCTGCGGAGCAGTATAAGCTTCCGCCCTGCGAGCTGCTCAACGACGTAATTCACGAGCAGTCCGATGACGATATTAATGCGGAAATTGCCACAAATGCGGATATTCTTGTAAAAACCCTGAAAAGCTTCGGAGTTGAAACAAAGTTCCTTGAAGCTGCCCGCGGACCATCTGTAACACGGTATGAACTGCAGCCTGCACCCGGAGTAAAAATCTCTAAAATTACGGGACTTATCGACGATATTGCTCTTAATCTTGCAACTGCGGGCGTGCGTATCGAAGCGCCTATTCCGAATAAGGCGGCGGTTGGAATTGAAGTTCCAAACAAAACGGTGGAAAGCGTGCCCTTCAGAGAAATGGTGGATAGCCCGGAGTTCCGTGAAACAAAGAGCAAGCTTGGCGCAGTTCTCGGAAAGAGCATTTCCGGCGAAATCGTTATTGCGGATATTGCAAAAATGCCCCATATCCTTATTGCGGGTACTACCGGCTCAGGTAAGTCTGTCTGCGTAAACTCGATTATCATGAGTATTCTGTTCAGGTCAACCCCCGAAGATGTACGTTTGCTGATGATTGACCCGAAAGCCGTTGAATTTATGATTTATAACGGTATACCACATCTGCTGATACCCGTTGTAACCGACCCGAAAAAGGCGGCGGGAGCTCTTGCCTGGGCAGTAACCGAAATGCTCAACCGCTACAAAATGTTCTCGGATAATAACGTAAGGGATATTGGCGGCTACAATAAGCTTGCAAAGACAAGGGAAGACCTGTCGCCTCTGCCCCAGATTGTCATATTCATTGATGAGCTTGCCGACCTTATGATGGCTTCTCCCGGCGAGGTTGAGGACAGTATCTGCCGACTTGCGCAGATGGCGAGAGCTGCGGGAATGCACCTTGTAATTGCAACCCAGCGTCCCTCTGTAAACGTTGTAACAGGCGTTATAAAGGCGAATATCCCAAGCCGAATTGCCCTTAAGGTAGCATCTCAGGTGGACAGCCGTACGATTATCGACAGCGCAGGAGCTGAAAAGCTTCTCGGAAAGGGCGATATGCTGTATTTTCCTGTTGGTATGCCTAAGCCTATGCGTGTGCAGGGCTGCTGGGTTTCCGACAAGGAGGTTGAACGAGTAGCCGACTTTATCAAGAATTCCTTTATTCTCGACTACGACCAGAGCGTTATGGAGGAAATCGAAAAGCAGGCTGAGCTTGCCGCTCAGAAGGCAAGCAAGAACAATAAGGACGACTTTGAGGACGAGGGCGGCCCCGATCTTAACGATGATAAGCTGGACGAGGCTATTGAGGCAGTTATCGAAGCGGGACAGGCAAGCACCTCCTATCTCCAGCGCCGTCTTAAGCTTGGCTACGGCAGAGCCGCAAGGCTTATTGATACAATGGAATCTCTCGGAGTTGTAGGTCCCTTTGAGGGCAGTAAGCCAAGACAGGTTATTATGACAAAGCAGGAATGGTACGAGAGAAAGCTGAATAAGGAGAATTAAGGCAATACCGCATAATTATTGTCGTACGATTGCGCAGTCAGATTTTTCGTCAGGTTGTACAAAAGCGACGCAGACGTGCTGACGCACGTCAAGGAGTTTTTGTGCAAGATGGCGGAAAATATGCAAGCAAGCGTGCGGCAAAGGCGGCAGCCGATAATTGTGAGGTGTTGACTTGAATGCCCCGGACAGAAAAAGTTGAATTTACCAATATGTGTATGATTTACGACGGAGACAAGGTTCTCGTGCAGGACAAAATTAGCCGTAGCTGGGGTGGGCTTACCTTTCCCGGCGGTCATGTTGAAGAGAAAGAGGACTTTACCGACGCTGTAATCCGTGAGGTTTACGAAGAAAC
>JBJERK010000360.1:0-7434 GCA_051882255.1 Ruminiclostridium sp. | reverse complement strand
CCGCTCCCGCCGAAGGGGAAGCCTCCGAGGACAACGAAGGTTACGAGATAATGATGGCTGCCTTCGAGGAAAAAGCTCCCCATTACTACGAATATGCACGCTATGCATATAAATTCCCCGTTGAAATGACAATGAACATTTTAAATACCGAGGACTTCTCAATCCTCCAGTCTGCAAGCGTTGCAATAACCGAAAATATGGATATTGCTATGGAAATGAGCCAGCCCGGAGTAGCTTCATCAAGAATTGTTATTGCTGACAGCTATATGTATATTATAAGCGATGAAGAAAAGCAGATTATATATCAGCAGCTCCCCGAAGACCAGATGAACCAGATGAAGGAGCAGTTGGCTGCCTCTGTAAATAACCAGACCTGGGATACCGCAACACTTGAGGTAGAAACCACAGAGGAAGAGCTTAACGGCGTTACATACGGCGTTGAAATTATCAAGGACTCCGCAAACGAGGCAAAGGTTTACTTCGATAAGGACAGCGGAGATGTAAAATATCTTTATTCCATGGATCAGTGCATTGAAATTGTGGCTATCACCGATAATGTAAGCGACAGACTCTTTGAAATTCCCGAGGATTATCAGATGTTGGATATGGCGTCAGCTATGGGCGGTCTTACCGAATAATTCCGCTTATTTTACAGAAAACAAGACCACGGGCATAAGCCTGTGGTCTTCACAATTATTTCAGCAGAATATCACCCTTTTTCTGAAACCCGAAAGGCTTTTTCGCTGACTGCATAAGTGATAACACAAAAGAAAGGAATTTTATAATATGAAAAAAGTATTATCGGTATTTCTTATAGCCTTTATCCTTACTGCGGCAGGCTGCGGCGGCAACAACCCACAGGAGACTACAGAAAATACAACTGCTTCCACAGAGGAAACAAGCGGCGGCTCAACCAATAAGGTAACTCAGGTTGCATATCAGAGTCCCGAGGAGGATACAACCGAAGAGGCTCTTGCCCTTCTTGAAAAGGAGGTTCCCCTTTTTGCAGATTACCTTAAAATCAGAATGAATACTCCTGTTACGGTAGAAGCAACCGTTACTGTCGAGGACGGAAGCGTTATAAAAAGCGGAATTTATATTAAGGACAGCCTAAATGCCGCTCTTATCAGTGAAGCTGAGGGCGGAAGCGTTTCAAGGGTAGTATACGCAGGCAATATGGCATATCAGATTGACGAAAAGGAAAAGATAGTTTATTATATGGAAAAAACAGAGGAGTCTGTAAAGGAAATAATAGGCTCCTATCTGCTTAAAATTAATCTGTCCGACGTTGAAAAGTGCAGCTTTGTTCAGGATTACGAGGATTTTGAGGGCGTAACCTATAAGCACGAGATAATCTACGACGCAAACGCTAACCCCGGCAATTACTATTTCGACGAAAACACCAATGAAATCAGATATATCCGCATAGGCGAGGATGTAACAAGGTTTGATAAGGTAGAAAGCGCAGTAAGCGATGAAAGCGTTTTTGAAATTCCCTCGGATTATAAGCAGGTTTCCTATGAAGAGCTTCTTGAAAAGCTCCGTGAGGAACAGGAAAAGCAGGCGGCTCAGACAGAACAAAGTGCGGCTGAATAAGGCTGAGTATAAGAAAAAGGCTGTTGCAGCAAGTGCTGCAACAGCCTTTATTTGTACTTATCGTGTAAGCCAGATATTCGCCACATCCAGCGCCTCAAAAAGGCTGCCTCTGTCGCTGGTCTTTACTACCATATCCTTAGGGTCAATATCCTTTGCGGTTCTTAAAAGCATTACCTTTATCTTATCCGCAACATCAATGTCTTCAACCTTATGTGTTGACAGAATCGAAAGATTTGCAACAAATTCATCGCTCATATTTCCGTAGTAAATCTGCTTTCCGCAGCGTACAAGCGGAAATCCCTTATATGTTATAAATTCTTCTGCCATTGTATCCTCCTGAAATCACAAACACACAGCACGGGAGCGGAAGAAAATCCCGTAAAAGCTATGCCCGAAGGGTTATAAGCGCCCCGAAAGCGGCTTTGCCGCCCTCCTCCCCGCAGAAGCGGCGGAGCGCTCGCTCTTTTGTATATGATAATGATAACATATACGGGTAAAAAAATCAAGTGGGTTTATCGGTTAATAGTTTGTCGGTTAATAGGTCTGTACTATTTCCCCGCCGCTTAAAAAGCTGTCAACGTTGCTGTAAAGCTGGGTAACGTACATTTGCCTTGTCTTGAAAAGATTTTCTCCGTTAAGGCTTATGATAACCTTACGGTCGTTCTCGGAAGCGTAGAACTCAACAACGTCCTTTCCTCTGCTCTTGTCGGCATAGGTGTAGGTGACTGTTGCTAAAAGCTCCCCTCTTCCGCCCTCTTCAAGGTAAAGGTCCTCGCCTGCTGCGGAAATAAGATACTGGTACATATCCTTTATAAGCTCGGTATCGCCCATTTCTCCGTTAAGGTAGTGGTTTCTTATATCCTCGCCCTTTACGGTTTCCCCGTCTTCGTTTACCGTTTCTTCGCCCGGAATTGTTTCAAAGCCTAAGGTAAAGTTTCTTCCCTCCTTGTCGGAGTATTCTACGCTGTCAAGGGAGTAGATATAGGGCATAAGGAAGTATTTTGAAATAAGGGACTTGGGGTTTATTGTTACTGCCGCAATATCGGAGATATTAAAGCGATAAAGAACGTCCGGAACCTCGCTTGAAATACCGTAAAAGCTCTTTACCTCCGTCTTTTCAACGCCGTTTTCATCGGTAGTCGTATCGACAAGGGCTGTTCCGAGGGTGATTGTGTAGGTTTTAAGGTTTGTTTCTACGGTTATTTTGCAGGTAGGCTCGTTAAGCCCCGCCATCAGATAATCCGTCTCGTCAAGTCCTACCCATTGTGCGCTCTCTGCGGTAAGCCCGAAAAGGCTGTACATGAAGTTTGGCGCGTCAGCAAGGTCTGCATAGGCGGAGTAGGGGCTGGTCATACGGTAAGCGTAGACCTGTATTCCCGAATCGTCGTCCGCAGGGTTTGTTTCAATAACAAGGGGTTCTTCCAGGTCGGCTCTCTCAACCGTCATCTTTATAACCTCTTCTCCCGAGGACTGGTTGTACTCGGGGATAACGGTAGTGTTGACGAAACCCAGCTTGTCGCTTGTCATTGTGTTGAAGCTGCTCTTATTGCAGGTGTACACATTCTTCCCGTCAACGGTCATATAAACCGTTGTTGTGGAATTTGGAACGTCGTCGCCTATCTTAAAGCTATGGCTTGTGCCGTCGGAAAATTCAACAAAAACCTCCGCTGTCGGCTCGGCAAGCCCGTACTTCTTTATGTCATCAGTCTCCTCAACAAACTGCTTTGCGGTTATAGAAACCGCGTTTTCAACCGTTGAGGAAAGGCTTGAGGAAAGAAGGGGAGCTGTGCTTATGTCCGCTATTGTCCAGGGATCTTCCTCGTCGCCTGTGGGCGTTATTTCGTACTCGCCGAGGGAGTTCCTGACGGTAAGCTTTGTAACCTCCTCGGCTTTCCGGTCAAGAAGAACGAGGGAGGTATCCTCCTGCTGAATATCGGTGGTTTCCTGCTCTTCTTCCTCGGGCTTAGGTGCAGTAAGCAGCAAAAGCGCTGTTATTGCACCTAAAACGGCAATTCCTATTGCCGAAAATAATAAAATCTGCTTGTTTTTACTCATTTTACTGTTCCTTAAGGATTATAACCTTCTTCTCTTAATCCATACCACAATGCCAACAACGATTATAATAACGGGGATAACGATTGCAAAGGTTACTCCGATAATCGTCTGCTGGGAATTGTCAATCTGGAAGGTGCTTGCGGTAAAGGTCTTTTCAACAATTTCAATACCCTCGTCTGCATTATCCGAGTTTGTATCAAAGAGAGTAAGCCACATCTCGCCGTTGTTGTAGTTGGAAGCAGAGGTGAAGTTCTCTGCGAAAATCTGCTCGCTGCCGACTGCGATAACCTTGCTGTAAACAGCCTCGGTGCCGTTTTCGTACTGAACCTTTGAAGCCTCTACTATTGCACCGAACTGACCGTAGTCGTCGGAAGTGGGCTGCCAGGTGGAAATATCTGCGTCATAGGGGAACACAACCGCATTTTCGCCGTAGCTCTGTACAAGAGTGGTGTTTGCGAAGTTGCCTTCCTCCTCCCAGAGCTTTATAACGGGACGTACTCTCCAGCCAAGGAACTTAGTGCCGCTGGCGATTTTCATATTCTTATAGTAGTCGGTGCTTGTAAGAAGCTCAAAGTCCTGAAGTAAGGGCAGCGCTTCTCCCGAATAGTAGGCGTGGCTTGTGTCAAGCTGACAGATAAAGCCCTTTCCTACGCTAAGCCCCCATTCCGCCAGATACTCGTCAAGGTTCGGAGTCTCATAAGCTGTTGAGGAAGCGATATACACAAGGTTCTTGCCGTACTTGCCGCCGTTTGAAAGCCATGCGTCAAGCTTTGTAACAGCGTCAAGGCTGTAGTCCTTTGTCGCAGCATTGATTACAAGAATGTCGATATTGTCGGGAACTGCTTCAAGCCTGTCAATTTCAACGGTTTCGGTCATATATGCGTTCTTTGTGAGAATATCCGTAAGAACAGAGCTGTCCGACTCGCCGAAGCCTGTTGTAAAGCCTACAACCGTAGGATTTTCCTTGGAAACGGACATAACCGCGGAAACAAGCTCCTGCTCAGCGGAGCTGTAGTAGTCGGAAACGGTATATCCGTAGTAATTTACATAAAAGCTTGCCTGGTCGTAGGGGTAGGTATTGCCGTCGCTCAGCTTATAGCTTAAGAAGTCCGCCATGCTGAGTATTCTGTACCTTCCCGTCTTTTCGCTTTTTACTATAATCTGATTTGAGGAAAGGTCCTCGGTATAGTCCTTTGAAAAGTCAGGGTCGGTAAGAAGATTAACGTACTGTACGTTAAACTTTCCGTTAAGCTCTGCCATTTTATCAAGGTAAAGCACAACCTGCTTCATGAGCTTATCGCTGGATTCCCGCATTGTCTTTTCCTCGTTTGTAACGAAGAAGCTTACGCCGTCGGAGACGCCGCTTAAGTAGTCCTTTGCCTCGTCGCTTAAGGAGAAGATTGCGCCCTCGGTAAGGTCGGCGGAAATATCAAATCTCGAAAGAGCAAGGTTGAAAATAACGTTTATAAGCACGATAGCAGTTACGAAAATTACCGTAAAGGCTACGGAAAGTCCGCCGTGCTTAAACTTCTTGCTGCTAAAGGGGTTTTTCTTAACTCCCTTTTTCTTTTCCTTTTTGGGTGCAGGAGTCTTTTCTTCGGGCTTTATCTCCTGCGCCGCAGCTTTTTCTTCTATCTTTTCTATCTTTTCTTTTTCAGACATTTTCCTGTACCTCCTTATGCCCATCTGCGCTTTTCAAGTATTCTCACGGTAAGGAACATGAAAATAACTATAACGCTGACGAAGAAAATAACGTTGCCGAGGCTGAAAATGCCTGTTGTGAACTCGTAGTACCTGTCGAAAACCGAAACGCTTGCAAGAACGTCGGAGATGAACTGTACAGGGATTACGGAGGCGATAACGTTTATAAGTGCAAGAGCTAAATTTACTGCAATAGAGCCTACCGCCGCTACCATCTGGCTTTCGGTAAGAGAGGAGACGAAAAGCCCCGCAGAAACGAAAACTCCGCCGATAAGGGCTAATGCCACAAAATTACCAAGAATAAGCGCCCAGTTAACAGTAGTTACAAAGCTCAGCACAACGCCGTAAATAAGCATAATTATATCGCTCATAAGGAATATAAGGTACGCTGCAAGGAACTTGCCGAAAACAAGGCTCATAAGCCCTACGGGTGCGGTAAGAAGAAGCTGGTCGGTCTTCTGCTTGTTCTCGTCCGCTAAAAGGCGCATTGTAAGTACCGGAACGAATACCATAAATACATAAAACATTCCCACAAAAACATCGGAAATGTCGCTGCTGCCGATACTAAGGGAGAAAAGCCAGAAGAAAAATCCCGAAAAAAGGAAGGAAACCGCTATAAAAACATAGCCTACCGGGGATTTGAAATATGCCGAAAATTCTCTTTTAAGTACTGCCGCCATTTTACATATCCCCCTTTCCCAGTTTTTCAAATTTCTGCTCAAGCTTCTCTGCTCCGCCGTATTCGTCGCCTGTTGTAAGCTTCAAGAATACTTCTTCAAGTGAAAGTTCGTTTGAGCGCATCATAAGTATTGGGTAGTTTCTTGCTGCAAGCTTTCTGAATACCTCGCGGCGCACGTCCGCCCCTTCCTTTGCTTCAAGGTGATATTCGTAAACTCTCTCGTCAACCTGCCTGCCCACAAATACTCTTTCAACCTCCGGGATTGCTTCAAGCAGCTTCTTTATCTCATCGCTTCCGCCCTCGATATGGAGTATAAGCTTATGGTCGGCGGAAAGGTTGCGGGCGAGAGCGTCCGCATTATCGTTTGCAACAATCCTGCCCTTATTGATGACAACTATCCTGTCGCATACCGCCTGCACTTCCGGGAGAATGTGGGAGGAAAGAATAACGGTATGGTTCTTTCCGAGCCGCTTTATAAGGGTTCTTATCTCGATAATCTGCTTCGGGTCAAGTCCCACCGTCGGCTCGTCAAGGATAAGCACCTTGGGGTTGCCTACTAATGCCTGTGCAAAGCCTACTCTCTGCTTATAGCCCTTTGACAGGTTCTTTATAAGCCTTTTTCTTACGTCCGTAAGCTTTACTATCTCGCAGATTTCATCAAGGTGGGATTTTTTCGGCAGCCTGCACTTTTTCAGACTGTAAACGAAGTCAAGATACTCGTTTACCGTCATATCGTAGTAAAGAGGAGGCTGCTCGGGAAGGTAGCCGATAAAGCTTTTCGCCTTAATCGGGTCTTCAAGAATGTCAACCCCGTTGATGAACGCCTGTCCCGAGGTTGAGGAAATATATCCTGTAAGGATATTCATTGTGGTTGATTTTCCCGCACCGTTAGGTCCGAGAAAGCCAAGCACCTGCCCGTCCTCGGCAGTAAAGGAAATATCGTTTACCGCCTTTTTCGGACCGTAGCTTTTTGTAAGATTTTTTACTTCAATCATTACGTCCTGTTGCACCTTTCGTAATTGATATTGTATTTACCGAATGTATTTTATATTATTATAGTGAAATGTATATGAAAAGAATATGAGCTTTTTTAAAGCATTAGCTGATTAGTAGCCTCTCTCCGAGCGTATAACGTCACGGGCAAGCTGTTCGCCGAGGCTTGAAAGCCCCTCGAACTTTACCTCCTCACGCAGGAAAAACCGCAGGGAAATTCTGACTGTCTTACCGTAAAGGTCGCCGGAAAAGCCGATAATATAGGTTTCTGTAACAACCTCGCCGCTGCTTCTGACGGTAGGCTTTACCCCGATGTTGGTTATGCTCTTATAGGTTTTCCCGTCAACCACCGTCCAGCTTGCATACACTCCTCTTTTCGGCTGCACCATTTCGGGGGGGATAAGCTGGTT
>JBJERK010000359.1:0-1943 GCA_051882255.1 Ruminiclostridium sp. | reverse complement strand
CTACTGTAACAATATCAACGCCGCGGATTTTTATGCACTCGTCGGGGACGAGAATAGCATGATAGCCGCCGATTGAAACAGGGATATCCGGTAGATTATCGTCCAGCCAGCCGCACATTTCAGTAATAAAGGGAATTGCGGTGGTTCTTGCGGTAAAGCCGATAGCGTCGGGAGCAAAGGACTTTACCTTTTCAAGAAACTCGTTCTTTTCTGGCATATAAAGCTGATGATAAAGCTTTACGTCATGTCCGCCCTCCTTTAAAACGGCGGAAATAGAAGCAAGACCTTCGCTGTAATTGCCAAGCTTTGTTCTGTTGTATTTATCCTCCTCGAGAAAGTCGGGGTATATTAAAAGTAATCTTTTCTGTTCTGGCATTTTTTTCTTCCTTTCTGATTTTACACTCTCTTTATTTTACCTCAAAACCGCCGATATGTCAAGTAATTTTAGCCAATCGGGCATATATATCATAAATTCAGTAATATATTATGACATAATACATTATTAACTTCAAATTAACGGAGCAAACATAAATGACAAGAAAAAGCAGAAAAGGATTCTTTCTAAATACGGTAATACTATTTGCAGCGATGTTCATAACCAAGGGGCTTGGCGCTGTACTTAAAATCCCTCTTGCAAATATCCTTGGCGGAGAGGGAATGGGCTACTTCACAACAGCATACAGTATTTTCACCCCGGTTCTTGCCTTTGCCTGCTCGGGAATACCGACGATTGTTACCCGTTCCGCCGCACAGGCGGTTGCTGCAGGAAAATACAGGGAGCTGGCGCAGGTAAAGCACTGTGCGCTTATGCTGTCAGTGGGAGTGGGACTTGCAGGTACTATTCTTATCTTTGCCTCCGCAGTACCCTTTGTCTGCTTTATAGCCAATTCTCCCGACAGCCTGCTTTCCGTACTGATAATTGCGCCCGCTGTTCTTTTCTGCTCGGTAACTGCTGTTTACAGGGGTTATTATGAGGGTCTTTCCGACGCCCTGCCAACCGCAATTTCTCAGGTTACAGAGGCAGTTGTGAAGGCTGGGGCAGGCATAGGGCTTTCATACTACGTATATCTTGAGGGAACAAAATACTTCAACTCAGCGGAAAAAGCGCTTCCCTACGCTGCGGCGGCGGCAATTCTCGGCGTATCGGTAAGCGAGCTTTGCGGAACGATATTTATGCTTATCAGAAGCCGCAGAAAATCCGACAGCTACTCGCAGTACTATGTGAAAATGAAGTTGGGTGAGGTTTTCGGGCTTTCAAAGGATATTTTTGTGCAGGCTCTGCCCGTTGCTCTGGGCGCTGCGGCGGCAAACCTTGTAACCCTTGCGGATTTGCTGACCGTTTCAAACTGCATTAACCTGTCGGTAAATATCTTCGGCGGAATTACCGTAAACGGAACAGTGTTCAGCGGCGTTTCAGACCCGGGAAATTTTATGTACGGAAGCTATGCGGGTATGGTTATGTCGGTTTATATGCTGGCGGCAGGCGCTTCCGGACTTGTGGGCAGGTGCGCTCTTCCACGGCTTTCCTGTGCTGCTGTTCCCGAAAACAATTCCGAGCTTGCTTCGGGGCTTAAGCTGCTGTTCAAGGGTACCGCCGTGCTTTCTGCGCCGGTGGCGGTGTTTTTGTGGGTGCTTTCCGAGCCTGCTCTGCGGCTTTTGTACCCTATAAGGGAAACTGAGGTGCTGGTAAGTATAATGCCCTTAAAAATTCTTAGTGCAGGCAGTATTTTCGCAGGAATGAGCGGTGCTGTATGTATGGTATTTCACGCCTTCGGGGATTTCAAGTTCCCCGTAAAGTCTGCGCTAATAGGCGGTGCGGTAAAGCTTGTGCTTAACGCTGCTTTTATTATAATTCCTTCTATTAATATTTCGGGTGCTGCTCTTTCAATGCTTATTACTAACATAGTCTGCCTAATTTACGAGGTTTATGTTATGCGGAGAAA
>JBJERK010000358.1:0-1945 GCA_051882255.1 Ruminiclostridium sp. | reverse complement strand
AAACTTTTTTTGGTAAGCAATTTGTACTCTTTGTCCATATCCTCGGTTCCAGGCAAGCGGCACTTTTTCCAATGTACCATTAATCCGAGATCAATAACAATTGTATCAAACACATTTACCGCAAACCATATGCAGTAACAATACAAAGTTCCCTGCATAAAGGATTTTGCGCCTGCAAGATAAACCATTCCAACAAGCAGAACAAGAAATATTAAACAAGCAAACAATTTTTTAATTATTACCCTTGGCGATAAGCCTTCCGGTTCTTTTATTTCTGAATTGGGGTGTAATTCAATATACCTTTTCTGAACTGGTTCTGGATATTCATTTATCCATACTGTATGATTTTTCAATAAAGATAAAATGATAAATGTTCCGAATAGGACACAGCTCACAACACATTCAATGGCTAATATCATTTTAATTTTCCTCACAAAATTCCGATTTCTTTCTTAGCCTATTATACCACACTCACCCGGAAATTTCAACAAAAAAGAACGGCAGACCGCAGCCTGCCGCTAAAAAATTATAAGGAGTACATTTATGAAATTCAGTCGTAAGCTAATTTAACGGGAACTTGACCGCAATCGCTGTTCCCTCGCCCACCTTGCTGTCAACGCTTATTTCAGCGTTATGAAGCTTTGCGGCGTGCTTTACAATGGAAAGTCCGAGACCCGTACCGCCCGCTTCCTTTGAACGGCTCTTATCCACACGGTAGAACCGCTCGAAAATGCGGCTGATATGCTCGGGCGGGATTCCGATTCCGCTGTCCTTGACCGTAAGAACCGCATAATCTGCGCTTTTCTCAACTGTTACAAGAACCTTTCCGCCCTTGCGGTTGTATTTGATTGCATTATCGCAGAGATTCACAGCAACTGCGCTTAAAAGCTGGGGTATTCCGTTTATTACGGCGCTTTCGCCGCTTATTTCAAGGCTTACCTGTGCCTTTTCTGCTTTTGCAGTAAGACTGTTTACCGCAGTTTTTGCTATTTCAAGCAGGTCTGTATCCTCCCGCTTTAAGTCCTGCGCTCCCTCGTCAAGCCGTGACAGCCTTATTATATCCTCCACAAGGCTTATCATGCGCTGAGCCTCGGAGTAAATCTGACCGGAAAACCGCTTTAAGTCCTCCGGCTTTACCATGTCGTTGTTTATAAGCTCGGCACAGCCTGAAATGGAGTGCAGCGGGGTTTTAAGCTCGTGGGAAACATTGGCGGTAAACTCACGCCTGAGCTGCTCCGCCTTTTCCCGCTCGGTTACGTCGAATATAAGCAGTACCGTGCCCGCCGCACCCTTTTCCGAGCTTACGGGACTGGAGTCAAGCTGATACTTGCCCTCGCCGATTTCGATTATTCTCTCGGCACGGCTGCCCTTTTCCGCCTCCTTTAAAAGCTCCTGCATTTCAAGAGAGCGGTTGACGGTAAGAATGTCCTTTCCGATACAGCCCTTATCCGTTTCAAGAATCCTTGCGGCGGCGGGGTTAAGGGTAATTACCCTGCCCTCCTTATCCAGCAGCAGAAGTCCCTCGTTCATGTTGTCCGTTACGGTTTCAAACTCCTGCTTTTTAAGCTCTAATTCCCGCTTCTGGGAAAGTATCTGCCTCTTCTGGGCTTCGATATGCCGTAAAAGCGGGGAAATTTCGTCGTAGTCCTCGTTTTCGGCGGGATTGTCAAGGTCAAGCTCGTTAAGGGGCTTTACTATCCGCTTTGAGAGGCGGCTTGCCATTAAGTAGGAGATTATGCCTGCTGCAAGAAAAATAAAGATAATCGGCTGGAGCATTCCGAGAGCCAAGTGCAGAACGCTGGACTGGGTTACCGAAAGACGGATAACAGAGCCGTCCTTAAGCCGCCTTGCGCAGTATAAAAGCCGCTCAAACATCGTACTGGAGTAGCGCTCGCTTTCGCCTGCCCCGTTTTCAAGAGCCGCTTTTATCTCCTCACGGTCGATA
>JBJERK010000357.1:0-1953 GCA_051882255.1 Ruminiclostridium sp. | reverse complement strand
CGTTCAGCCCTTGTTTGCGGGATATAACTACCTGCCGTGAGGAAAGAAATATGCTTAATTCCATAATAAAGGATTTTGCGCTCTGGCTTTACAGCCTCTTTGTAGAGCTTTTGGGTTATGCGGCAAAGTCTCTGTTAGGTCTTATGAATACCGACCTTGCCTACTTTGAAAGCAACGTGCCTGTGGTAACCGAGCTTTACAGAATTTTTGTCGCGATAGGTTGGGGACTGCTTATAGGCAACTGTATTTTTCAGTGCCTTAAAGCTATGTTCGCAGGGCTCGGCTTTGAAACAGAGTCCCCGCCTATACTTCTTGTACGTACCTTTCTGTTCGGGTTTCTGCTTTTCTTTTCGCATCAGATATGCGAGATAGCTCTTTCCGTCGGGCAGAAAATAACCGAGCTTATAGGGATACCGGAGGATGTAGAAATAACCTTCCCGGATAAAACCTTTTTTACGGAGCTCAGCAATTCGTGGCTGCTTATTATTATAGTAGGGGTCCTTATTGGGATACAGGTGCTGAAGCTGTTTTTTGAGATAGGCGAGCGTTATGCCGTGGTGGCGGTTTTGACCTTATTCAGTCCCTTAGCCTTTGCAATGGGTGGGAGTAAATCTACCAAGGATATTTGCTCGGGCTTTATCCGTACATACGCTTCGATGATACTGCTGCTTATTTCAAACGTGCTCTTTTTAAAGCTTATATTATCCGCTATGGGCGCTATGCCGACGGGACTTATGGTGCTTCCGTGGACGGTGCTTATTGTGGGGCTTGCAAAGACTGCACGTAAGGCGGACAATCTGCTTTCAAAGATAGGATTGAACCCGACATTTACGGGCGATCCGCTTGACCATGGCACAGGGCGGTTTATTGCTATGCTGGCGGCGAGAAGTATGATTAATTCGGCTATGCACACCTCGGGAGCTAAAGCACATAACAGTTCATCGGCACAGAACAGCTCGCGCTCGGGCTTTAGTTCAGGCGGCACGCGTAATAACACAAACGGCAGTAATAATACAAAGAATAATAACAACAACAGTTCCGGCGGCTCTAATGTATCTCGGACCGAAAATACGCAGAGCAGCGGTACCGTAAATTCAGGCGGGGTAAATACCTCGTCTCACAGCACCTTTAATAAGGCGGGTAAAAGCAATATTCCAAAGTCTGCTGAATTTGACAGTAATTCCGGCGGCACAAAAATAAATACTAACCGTTTCGGAACCAATCCGCCGCCCAAAACAGGCGGCAGCTCACCGAAACCGCAGGGAGGGAAAACAGTTGATAAAGAAAAACCGACAGGGAAAAATTCAAACGCTCCGAAGCCGAAAAATGAGCGAGGAAGAAATAATAAGGGCTCTGCGGGCTTCGGCGGTAAGCAGACGCCGGGACGTAATAAAAACAATAATTTCGGCGCAGGCGCAAGGCCGGGTACGGTGCGGCATAATCCTGATCCCGAAAGATTCGGTAAGAACGCTTCGCCGCCGGTTACCGAGGCGCAGGACGTTCCTAAAGAGGCGGTAAACGACAATGAGCAAAACGGGAAGTGAGCGCTTATTATCCGCCGTTCAGAACGGTGTTTCTATCAGAAAAATAATAGAGGCATTGTTAAGGGGCGGATGGAAAGCCGCGGCGCTTGAAGCGGCAAAACGCTACTGGCCGTATATACTCTGCGCGGCGATAGCTATTATTATGCTGCCTGTGATTATTGTGGCGAGTATGCCGTCCGTGCTGGGAATAGGAAATCCGTCGGATATAGGCGTTACCGAGGAGGATATATCTGAGATGTATATATCCAGAATGGACGAAATTCTGTGTATGCCGGAGGTATCCGCTGCTGATGAAATTAAGGCTGTCGGTCAGCCCTTAAGCTATGAGCAGTTTTATTCGGTCTGTCTTGTGCTGACCGGCAGCAATACAGAAATAATTACAAGGGAATACCTAAAGGAGCGCGTAGAC
>JBJERK010000356.1:6319-7515 GCA_051882255.1 Ruminiclostridium sp. | reverse complement strand
ATGGGGCTTCTTACCCCTCGTCCCTCGGATGTAAACAGGAAATTCCGCCGCCTGTTATTGGAAAATCCCGGGGCGGCAACCGACTGGTACTACGATTTCAGCGCAAAAACCAACTATGTCAGGGCAGGAAGAATTGCCCGTGATATACGCTGGACCTACGGCTGCGATTACGGCATTCTCGATATTACCATTAACCGCTCAAAGCCCGAAAAGGACCCGAGGGATATTGCAGCAGCGAAAAACAGCCCTAAGACGAGCTATCCCGCCTGCCAGCTCTGCATTGAAAATACGGGTTTTGCAGGAACTCTCACCCATCCTGCAAGGCAGAATCTCCGTCCCGTGGAAATGCAGGTGAAGGGTGAAAAGTGGTGGTTCCAGTACTCTCCTTACGGATACTACAACGAGCACTGCATAGTTTTCAACGACAGACATATCCCCATGCAGATTGACGCAGCGGTTTTTGAGAAGCTTTTTGATATAATTGATACTCTGCCCCACTATTTTGTAGGCTCAAATGCAGACCTGCCCATAGTAGGCGGCTCGATTTTAAGTCACGAGCATTTTCAGGGCGGAAGATATACATTTGCTATGGAGAAAGCGCCGGTTGAAACTGAGTTTGTTCTTAATAAATATCCAAAGGTCAGGGCGGGCATTTTGAAGTGGGCAATGTCCGTTATCCGTGTTTCCTGCGAGGACAGAAAGCAGCTTGCAGCCGCCTGCGACCATATTCTGAGAAGCTGGAGAAAGTACAGCGACCCTTCCGCAGAGGTTTACGCTGAAACCAACGGCACTCCCCATAATACAATCACGCCGATTGCGAGAAAGAGAAACGGGGTTTACGAGTGCGACCTTGTGCTTCGGAACAACCGCACCACCGAGGATCGCCCCTTAGGACTTTTTCACCCCAACCCCTCCCTGCACCATATCAAGAAGGAAAATATCGGTCTTATCGAGGTAATGGGGCTTGCGGTGCTGCCTGCAAGACTTGCTGAGGAGCTGCCCTTGCTGGCTGAAGCCCTTGTTTCGGGCAGGGACATCTCTGCCGACGAAAGGCTTGGCTGCCACGCAGACTGGCTTAAGGAAGTAGCTTCCCGCCACAGCGAGGCTAACGCAGAAAACGGCGTAGAAATAATCAAGCAGGAGATAGGAGCTGTTTTTGAGCAGGTTCTTCTTGACGCAGGAGTTTTCAAGCGCAC
>JBJERK010000356.1:0-6219 GCA_051882255.1 Ruminiclostridium sp. | reverse complement strand
AGATAGGAGCTGTTTTTGAGCAGGTTCTTCTTGACGCAGGAGTTTTCAAGCGCACCGAAGAAGGCAAAGCCGCATTTATGCGCTTTGTAGAGCAGATAAAAGACTGAGGAATTTAATATGAACATAGATTTAAGCGGCAAAAAAGCCCTTGTAACAGGGGGCAGCGGCGGGCTTGGAAGGACGATTGTGCGTACTCTTGCGGAGTGCGGCGCAGACGTTGCTGTGCACTATTTTTCGGACAGTAAAAACGCAGAAATCCTCCGTGAGGAGCTTATTGCCGGCGGCAGAAAGTCGGAGATTTTCAAGGCGAATATAACCGACCAAAGCAGCGTTGAAGCTATGGCTTCCGAGGTTCAGAAAAGCTTTGGTATGCCGGATATTCTTGTAGTAAACGCAGTTATCCAGTACCAGTGGAAAAAGCTTTTAGAGCAGGATATTAAGGACTATTACAGCCAGTTTGAAAGCTGCGTTATGCAGCTTGTATATATGGCGAAGGCCTTTGTTCCCTATATGCAGAGCAGAAATTACGGCAGGATAATCGTTATGAATACCGAGTGCGCTATGCTGGCGGAGGCGGGCTGTTCTGCCTATACTGCGGCAAAGCGTGGGCTTGACGGTATTGTGCGGGTGCTTGCAAAGGAGGTTGGCGGCAATAATATAACCGTAAACCAGATTGCTCCCGGCTGGACAATTACCGATAAGGAGCGGGAAAGCGGGGTTGACCCTGCTCCCGGGTATGTTGCTTCAATACCTCTCGGACGTCGGGGAACGGATAATGACATAGCAAATATGGCGGCTTTTCTTGCTTCCGACCTTGCTTCCTTTACAACAGGCGCTTTTATTCCTGTTGCCGGCGGTAGGGTAATGCCAACGATTTAACAGGCTGTCGATAAACCACCATCTGCGTCGTCAACCGCATAACGGCAGGCACAAAGCCTGACGTTATGCGGTTTCCTATAATCCGGTGCCTTATCGGCAACCTGAAATACAGCTTTTTTGACGAGCTTGCAATATAAATGCGTTACCGACAGGATTTTTCCTGTCGGGAGCTTATTTTTTGCCGATAATCGCCCCTTTTCTGCCTGTTGCTATTGCAAAACCGGGCAAAATGTGATACAATAATATAAATATTATCATTCGAAACGACATTGAAAAGAACAGAGAAATTATCGGCGCTCAATCAGAGCTGTAAAGCAAAGCGACTGCACCCAAAAGAAAGGAAAATATATGGATAACAATAAAAAACGCTGCGGAATATGCGGAAAGCCTATGGGCGAGGAGGAGGACATCGTTTACTGCCCGGACTGCGCTACCCCTATGCACAGGGAGTGCTGGCAGGAAACCCGCCGCTGCCCCAACGAGGATAAGCACGCCTCGGGCTACGACTGGAACAAGGAAAACGAAGCCGCCTCAGAAAATAAGGAGGATAACAAGGAAACCGCCGAAACAGCTGTCTGCTGCGACATCTGCGGTAATGAAATAAGGGACGATGAGGATATAGTGGTCTGCCCGATATGCGCTACACCTATGCACCGTGATTGCTGGCGGGAAACCCGCCGCTGCCCCAACGAGGACAAGCACGCTTCGGGCTACGACTGGAACGAGGAGCATAAGCGGGAGACTCCGCCCCAGGTTCCCGACCGTCAGGAGATAATCACCGATTTCTATAACCTTGCGGGCGCAATCGCCGACCACCCCCTCAAGTCCAAGGAAACAGGGGAGGAGCTTACCTGCTGCGGCGTCAAGCAGTGGGAGCTTATCCATTTTTTAGGGGCGGATAAGTTCGGAACTCCAAGGATTTTTGCGGTGTTTATGAACCTTGCCAACGGCGGAAGAAAGCTTTCCCTTAATATCTTTGCAGGTCTTCTTATGCCCTGGTACCAGTTCTACCGCCGAATGACAGGCCCTGCCCTTATTCTTACCATTGTTGAGATTATTTTAAGCCTTCCCAGCACCTTTGCCATGTTCTACGGCAACGCCATGCTTTCAATCCCGAACTTTATTACTATTGCCAATGCCTTTGCAATAATTAGCTTTGTGATAAAGATTGCGGTGTTTATTTTCAACGACTATATCTATATGAAATGGAGCGTGGGCAAAATCCTGTCTTTGCGGGAACGGTACAAGGAGGAGAGCAGGGAAACCTACTCAATGGCGCTTGAACGTGCAGGAAAACCGGGTATGATGGGAATACTTGTGGCGCTGGGAATTTATCTTGCAATATTCTATATCTTAAAGCTTACTCTGCCGGCACTCGGAATAGCCGGCTGATTTTAAACGGCTTTTAGTGCAGTTTGTGAAAGGAGGGAAAACCGTTGCTTATTGAAAGGCTGAGAGCAATATACGACAAATACGGGAATAAAGCGGTTTATCCTCCGCTGTTCTTATTTTTCCTTGGGCTTCATCTCTTAGGTTCCCAGGGCATGGCTTACCCTGCGGTTGACCCTAACGAGCTGAGCGTTATTGCAGTTTCCCAGTTCTTTACGGGCAAGAGCTGGACGGGAGTAATGTGCGCTTCCGACTACTATTACGGCTTTTTACAGGCAATTCTCTATATTCCTGCCATGCTGCTCTTTGACAGCCCACAGCTTCAGTATGCTGCGGTTATATTCATAAACTCCCTGCTTGCAAGCCTTGTGCCTGTAATCGCTTATGCGGTTTCCTGCCGAATAAGGATAGAAAAGATATGGAAGCGGCTTGTTATTGCATTCGTTGCAGGGGGATACTGCTGTCTTTTCGCCCATACCAAGTTTGCATGGACGGAAACGGTTTCCGTGCTTATGCCATGGATTATCATACTTCTGACCTTCCGCTGCGCCGAGTGCAGGGGCAAGGCGTCAAGGTTCTTTATGTCCATTCTTCTTGGCGTTACCTGCGCAGCAGCGCTTGCTGCCCACACAAGACTTATTTCAATTGTATTAGCGCTTATAATTGCTCTTGTGCTTGACAGGGTCTTTTTCGGAAAAAAGCGGGTTTATATGTCCTGCTTCCTGCCTGCCTTTATTGTTGGCGGAGCTGCTGTCGCCTATATTTCCTACTTTTTGCAGCAGAATATCTGGTGCTGCGGCGACCCTACACAGCTTAAAAATACCGCTGCCGAGTTTTTCGCAAACTTCGGAGAACGGCTTGCAGATAACGGCGGGGAGCGCATTATTTCTACTCTTTGCGGGCAGTTCTACTACTTCGTAACCTCCACATGGGGAATCGGAGCTGTGTTCTTCTGCCTTTTCGGGGCGGTTGTATCTGCCTGCATAAAGCATAAGCGCAAAAAAGAGCCCCAGACCTACGACCCCGAGGTTTCCTTCTTCTCATTTTATACATTCTGCTCCGTTATACTCACGATTTTCTACAGCACTATGTACCGCTTCGGCAGCGACGGCTTCTACACCTATCAGGACACAACAATGTTCGGAAGATTTCTGGACGGGGTAATTCCTCTTGCCATGGTTTTTGTGCTGATAATGCTGTTTACACACTCCATAAGTCTTAATAAGATTTTAGGTGCAGTAGCCGTTCTCGGGGTAATTTATCTTGCCTTTTCGGTAACTGCGGTGCCTGTTATTATGGAATGTGAGGCTACGAGAATTGCGCCTGTGCTTGCACTTTATCCCTTACGAATAGGCGCGGCAAGCCAGCAGCTGCTTACCTTTGACAGCCTGCTGCTTACCATGTCAATGACCTTCTGCGTAATGGCGGTGCTTATCGTTATAGTAAGCTGTGCAAAAAAGTACAGGTCGCTGATAATATCTCTTATTATGACTGCAATAACCGCCTATTCCCTTATCTTTATATCAGCGGTTTATCTTCCTATGTGCCGCAGCGAGTCTGTTGCAAAGAACACCTCCGTCTGCCGCATATCCGAAAGCATATTCAATCAGACAGGCGCTCCCACGGTTACAGCTTACAACATAAGCCGCCACAACGCACTTATGCTTCAGTTCCTTAACCGTCACGTTACGGTGCGTATAACCTACGAAATTGAGTCGATTCCCGAAAACTGCTTCCTTGTAATAAACAAGGGCGAGGACGTTACCGCCCTTGAAAACAGCCGCACGCCCTTCCTGCTTGTGGCTGAAAGCGAGGATTTGCGGCTGTACGCCTACGGAGAAAGAGCGGTTGCTTATATGCAGTCACAGAGCGCATCGGAAAGCGAGAAGGAGTCGGAGCAGGAGGCTCTTATCCCCGAAAAGACCTCTGCTGCAACCGAAACCTCTCCACCCGTAACCACTCCCGCTGTAACAACTGCGCCTCCCGTTACAACAACGGAGCGCACCCCGAAAATATCAACCTACACCACCCCCGCGGTTATAACGCTGCCTGCCGACAGTATCGGTGACGACTATGACTGGGCGGTTATAGAATAATACTAAAAACCATTTAAACTCAGGAAATCTTTGCCGAAATCCGGCACCGCTATCGTCGTCAAAGAAACTTGACGTACATACAGTACGCCTGCGTTTCTTTTCCTCGATATCGATACCGTCTTTCTGCAAATCTTTTCCTTCGTTCAAACGGTTATTAGTATAACACCGAAAGGAAGTAAAAAAGTTGCCCATACTTAAGAAAAAAAGCAAGGAGCTTGCCCCGGGAAAAACCCTTGTAATAGGCTTTTTTCTGATAATTATTGCGGGTGCATTTCTGCTTTGTCTCCCATTTTCCGCTAAAAACGGGAATTTTACCGACTTTGTGGACTGCCTCTTTACCGCGGCTTCCGCAACCTGCGTAACGGGAATATCCGTAGTTGAAACTTACCTCCACTGGTCGATTTTCGGGCAGTGCGTTATAATGACGCTGATTCAGATAGGGGGACTGGGCTTTATCTCGCTCATTACCTTCTTCAACCTTGCAATCGGCAGAAAGCTTGGCCTTGTAAAGGCAAGCAGCGTCAGCAGTGATGTTACAATGACGGGACTTGCCGCAACAAAAACCATTTTTACCCGTATCGTTCTCCTTTCCTTTGCTATGGAAACAGTGGGCGCTTTGGTGCTTATGATACGCTTTGTGCCTCTTTACGGCGGCTACGGGATTTTTATGGCGTTCTTTACTGCGGTTTCCGCCTTTTGTAATGCAGGCTTCGACCTTATGGGAATTGAGGGTGCAGGCACAGGTCTTTCGGTTTTTGCAGGCGACCCGCTGGTGCTGATAACCCTTATTTTCCTTATCGTTATCGGCGGTCTCGGCTTTGTTGTGTGGGAGGATATAATCGCATATCATCGCAGAAAGAAGCTGACCCTGCACACAAAAATAGTTCTTATAGTTACTGCCGCTCTTATCGTTACGGGAACTCTTATCTACCTTGTTGTTGAGCTTGCCGAGCCTGAAATTTTCGGGGATTACAGCGTAGGCAAGAAGCTTCTCACTTCCTTTTTCGCTTCGGTTTCCGCAAGAACAGCAGGCTTCTGCGCAGCACCACTGCCCACGGCAAACGCATTTTCAAAGCTTTTCACATCAATTCTTATGTTTATCGGCGCAGCCCCCGGCTCCACCGCAGGCGGTATAAAGGTAACCACAATCGCAATTATCGTTACCACCGCATGGTCGGTTATAAACGGCAGGGACGAGGCGCAGATTATGAAGCATACCGTTTCAAAGCAGACGGTTTACAAGACCCTTACAACACTTTTCCTTGCTCTTATGTTCGTATTCGTGGGATTTTTCGCCCTGCACCTATTAAACCCCGAATGGGACGCTGTTGATTCCCTTTTTGAAGCCATGTCTGCTTTCTCAACAACAGGCTTTTCAACGGGACTTTCCGAAGCCTCGGGAACTGCCTCAAAGCTGCTGCTTTCCTTTATAATGTTTGCGGGAAGAGTAGGTCCTGCTTCGCTGATGCTTATGCTTACTCCTAAGAACGGCAGCGGAAAGACGACGATACTGCCCAAGGGCGAGATTATGGCGGGTTAATTTATGGAAACTGAAATTTTCGACCTTTTCGGCTATAATATCCGTGTAAGCGCCGACCACCGCTTCGGTACCGACGCTTTGCTGCTTGCACGTTTCGCAGCACCTGCGAAAAATCAGCGGGTATGCGACCTTTGCAGCGGCTGCGGCATTATACCTATGCTGTTTCAGGCATGGGGAAACCCGCCGCAGGAGACCTACGCAGTTGAAATCCAGCAGGAAGCTCACGACCTGCTGAAAATGACCGTTGCGGAAAATAAGTTCGAGGGAAAGGTGATACCTGTTCTTGCTGACTTAACCAAGGACGAAGAGCTTTTC
>JBJERK010000355.1:0-1963 GCA_051882255.1 Ruminiclostridium sp. | reverse complement strand
CAGCAACTCCTCCCTTGTTCACCCCGATGACGTGGAGAAATTCACAAAATGCGTTATGGACGCCTGTGTAAAGCCCACAAAGGCTACTCTCGAATACCGCTCGAAGGCTGTTACAGGAGAATATAACTGGTGCAGGACCTACTATGTCAGCGTTCAGAACGAATTCGGAAATATCGACGCCGTTTTCGGTCGTATTCAGGATATTACCGAGGAAGTCAGAAAGCGCAGCGAAATGACAAAGCTGATTGAACACGATACCCTCACCCAGACCTACAACCGTGACGCATTTATCAAGCGGGTAAACAAGGCTGTATCATCACTGAGCGATAAAGAAACAGGCTATTTCGCCATGATAGATATTGACGATTTCAAGCTTTTCAACGACAGCTACGGTCATATTGTGGGCGACAACGTCCTTATAACCGTTTCAAACTATATCCGCTCCGCCTTCCGCGACGGTATTGTGGGCAGGTTCGGCGGCGACGAGTTTACCGTTTACATATCGGGACTCACCAAGGAGGAGTTTGAGAGCAGATTCAAGAAAGCACTTGAATATACAAGCTTTAACATCAGCGGCAAGAACGTAAAAATCACATACAGCGTAGGCGCTGCCTGCTTTAAGGGCAGGAAGTCCTATGACGTCCTTCTTGAAAAGGCGGACGAGGCTATGTATGAAGCTAAGAGAAGCGGTAAGAATGCAATAATTCTGCATAATATATAAAAGTTAAGCCCTGCGGGTAACCGCAGGGCTTATTTTGTAATGTATTTCAGCGTTTAACCAATGCTCCGTCCTTGTAATAGTAAAAGCTTCTCTCCGCAATGTCAAGCTTCCATATCGTCTTAAGCTTTCCGGTGCGCTTCATACGGTTCATATTCAACACCATATCAGCCGCCATAAGAAGCACAAGTCCCCTGCCCACAACGCAGGATTTAACAGGATCCAGCCGCATAAGCATATTCATAATCGGCTCAAAGGAGCAGTCCATAAAAATCGTAATCAGAATCGTAAAGCCAAGGCTTGTAAACACAGAGGTGTATCGGGTCAGGTGCAGCGGTAATGATGAGTAATCCCACCAGATTATGTGACAGGTCTTTTCGACAATCGTACCCAGAGCGATTTCTCCTGCCGAAACAAGGAAAAATGTCAGTACAAAGTAAAGGCACATCTGCCCTCTTTCGGTAAGATTTACGGGATTTCCGAAAATACGCATATTCCGCGGCGTTCCGAGGACCGTATAAAAGCCCATTATTGTTATGCCGTAGCCCATAAGAAAGGGAGCGTACATATTCCTGTTATCCATATATCCCTTACGAAAGGCAAGCCATACGTTTTCAAGTAAAAAGCCGAGAAAGGATATAAGCGCTATCATAAGGTAGATTGCGCCTGCCGTATATCCCGAATAACCCAGATTTCCCATTTTTTCTCCCCCTTTTTATAAGTATAAAAGGGATTATAGTTTATATTGTGAACAATCTAATGGCAGATATGTGAAAATTGTCTGAAAAATAACAATTATGCAGAATAATATGCGTGAGCAGCTGTTTACTGCCCACGCATTTTCTATATCAGAGCTGTACCTTTTCTATCTTCCAGATTTCCTTTGCATAGTCTGCAATCGTGCGGTCGGAGCTGAACTTTCCGGAGCAAGCCATATTCATCCAGCACTTCTTTGCAAATGCAAATTTATCCTTATAGTCACGGTTAAGCTTAAGCTTAGCCTCAACATAGCTTTCAAGGTCGCCGATAAGGTGATAATTGTCGGGTCTGTGCCATGAAGCGCCGTCCATAAGGGAGAAGTAAAGCTCTCTGAAATCGCCGCTTCCGCCGTCGCTTACCGTACCGTCTATAAGGGTACGCACTACCCTGCCGATTTTCTCGTTCTGCTCAACAAGATAGCGTGGGTCGTAAATCTTCATTATCTCCTCAAGCTCCTCAACGGTAGCACCGAAGATATAGCTGTTC
>JBJERK010000354.1:0-1963 GCA_051882255.1 Ruminiclostridium sp. | reverse complement strand
GCTCCCTTGGGCTTTTCCGCCGCTTCTTGAAAAGAGCGGGTTTTAAAAGGCAGGCGCTGTATGAATAAGGTCCGTAAAACGGGAGCAATTCTCTGCGTGCTTGGCGTGATTGTTCTGGCAGCAGGCATATTTTTCCAGATTTATATGTCACGTTCCGGCTATACGGGAAGTGTTATAAGTGAAAGCCTTAGCTTTGAGAACGTAAGGGAGCTTACCGTAATAAGCTCAACTCTGCCAGTCGAAATCTCCTACGGGGACTGCAACAGGGTCGAGATAAGCCATACCGGCTTTCTGCCCCTTGTATATTCAGAGGATAACGGGCTTTTGCGGCTTGCACAAAACGACGAGTTTACCCTGACCCTTTACTCTCCGAAAAGCAGAGAGGCGGGGATTAAAATAATCCTGCCCCACAAGAAATACGAAAGAATAAGCGTTTCAAGCAGCAGCGGAAGTATAACCGCCGCCTCTCTTAATGCAGAGGTTCTTGAGCTTTCCACAAAAAGCGGAAATATAACCGCAGAAAACCTGGACGAGCGGGCGAAAATCCGCACGGAAAGCGGGAAAATAACTGCTTCCCTTTCCTCTCTCGGCGGAGATATGACCATAAACGGCGGCGAGGGAGAGGTTGTTCTGACAGTTGATGAAAATATATCCTTTTTCCTTGAATTTTTAACGGAAAGAGGAAGCTTTACCTCGGACATCTTTGAAAAGAAATACGATAAAAGACAGGGCGACGCCGCCGATTTGTACAACGGAGGGGAAAATCTTCTTCGGATATATACGACGGGCGGAAGCCTTACACTTCTGAAATAGAAAGGCGAAACTATGCTATCGGTAATTATTCCCGCTTATAACGAGCAGGAAAATATTGAAAAAACCGCAGAAACTATTTACGGCATACTTGAAAATAACGGAACGGAATGTGAAATTATCTTCGTTGACGACGGCTCTAAGGATAATACATGGCAGGTTATCGAGGAGCAGTGCCGCAAAAACGAAAGCATAAGAGGGCTTAAGTTCTCCCGAAACTTCGGCAAGGAGGGCGCAATTTTTGCAGGACTTAAAGCTTGTACCGGCGACTGCGCTGTTGTAATAGACTGCGACCTTCAGCACCCGCCGGAGATTATCCCGCAGATGCTTTCTCTCTGGGAGCAGGGCTTCGAGGTGGTGGAGGCAGTTAAGGCTTCGAGGGGCAAGGAGGGCTTTTTATACAAGTTCTTTGCAAAAAGCTTCTACCGCCTTATGAAAAACTCCTCCAACGTAAACCTTGACAGAGCCAGCGATTTCAAACTGCTGGACAGAAAGGCAATTGACGCACTTAACGAAATGCCCGAAAGGCTTACCTTTTTCAGGGCGCTTTCAAGCTGGGTCGGCTTTAAAACCGCACAGGTTGAATTTGAGGTTGCGCCGAGAAATGCGGGTACTACAAAATGGAATTTCAAGAAGCTGTTCAAGTTCGCCCTTAACAATATAACAAGCTTCACCAACTTCCCAATGCAGATAATAACGGGAATGGGCATAGTTTTCTTTATCTTCGCCGTTATAATGGGAGTGCAGACCCTTGTGCAGTTCTTCAGCGGCAATTCAAGAGAGGGCTTTACAACCGTTTATATGCTTATACTTCTTTCCGCCTCCTTCATAATGATAGGACTGGGAATTATAGGCTACTATATGTCGAAAATCTACGAGGAAATAAAGTTCCGCCCACGCTATATAGTATCTGTTGATACGAAAAAGGACAAGCGGAACAATTCTGAAAATACTGATAAATCGGAAAGGCAGGCTTAAGATGGAAGAAGCGGTTAAGACGGAAGGCGGGGTTAAGAGAAATCTGTTTGCCGAATATCTGGGCTATCTGAGAAGCGGGCTTAAGCGGTTTTTCGTGCATGACTGGCAGATATGGGTTTCTTTTCTTGCGCCCTGTCTTATAATGATAATTTCGTACCTTGTGTTCGGAGTAAAT
>JBJERK010000353.1:0-7534 GCA_051882255.1 Ruminiclostridium sp. | reverse complement strand
CCTACACCACCGAGCATACATACAGCACCTTCCCCTGGCAGCAGAGCGTTTACCGTACAATAAACCAGCCTGAAAATTTCGATTTTATCCCGCTGTACGACGTCACGGACGAGCAGTATACCCTGTACTTCACAAAGAAGAATTTCAGTTGATATTTCTTCGTCCAAAGGAGTTTTTATACCGGGAGGGTGTTAGTCCCTCAAGCTGTTTAAACACCTTCATAAAATATTTTTCGTCCGAGAAGCCGCAGGAAAATGCGGCTTCTTTTATTGTAATGTCATAGTTTGAAAGCAGCGTTTTAGCTGTTTTAATACGGAGCTGATTTGTATAACGCACAATGGATATTCCGGTGCTTCGCTTGAACAGCGAGGAAAGATAATCTGCGTCGTAGCCCACGGCAGCAGCAAGCTCCGCTATGTCAAAGGGCTGATAGTAGTGATTTTTTATCCACTCTCTTGCTGAAACCACAGCCGGAGGAAGCTCGCTTCTATTGTTATGTTTGCGGGAATACTCCTGCGACAGCTCCAGAGCCAGCAGGCTCACCGCATAGTTCAGCATATCCGGGGAGCAGGGGCTTTCCTCCAGCGACATATCCATGAGCTGATGAAAGAGCTGAGCTGTTCGTCCCGAATCGGACAGGCGGGCGGTTTCAGGCATAAAATAGGCATATTCGCCGCCGCTTTCGCCGCTTACCGCTTCAAAGCCGCAGTCTGCACAAAAATGCACCCAGAGATAGGACAGCTTTCCCTCCGAGGGACGGAAGCCGGAATGCTCCTCCCCTGCCCTGAGGAAGATATACTGCCCCGCCGAAATGGTGTGCTGAATGTTATTTGAAGAGATGAAAAGCGTACCCTCGGTAACCATTATCAGCACGTTTTCATCGAAGCTGCGGCGGTAATGAAGAAATCCCGCGGGGCTGATAAGCTGTCCGCAGACGGAAAAGCGCAGCGGTGATTTTGTTTTGCAGCCGAAAAATCTCGGCTTGGTTTGTTTAATAGATAACATTCTGACGCCTGCCTGTTAATCACAATTATTGATTTATCACCATTCCCCGCCCGTCAAGAGTATGCTGTAAAGCCAAGAGCCTTTGATTCTATCCCAAGCTCACTCAGCACAACAGAAACGTTAATGCCCTTACCGAAATACATTTCCTCTCTCGGAACGGTTTGCAGCGCCGGGCTTCATTTCCGCAGTGCGGACGATATAATCAATAGCGAAGCTGAATGTAACTGTATAGACCATTACATTACCTTATTATTCAGCAACGGATAAGTCTAAATCAGACAAATCCAGAAGCATTATTTTTGGAGCAGCAGGCAGCAAAAGCTGCCTGCATTGTTATAATGCTATCAAACTATTAGTCCATGTCAACCTGATTATCATCAGGAGGGCATTGGCTTGTTGTAATAACATCCTCGTTGTCAAACTCAACAACTTCCATTTCGGGGGCAATATACTTCTCCATTTTACACACCTCCTTTCGCTGAGATTCTATTGCAAACGGCAAAGCCGTCACAAGCGAAAAGAAATGTGTTATTTTCAATTAATAAAGGTAAATTATACCTGTATGTATGTATGTATGTATGTATGTATGTATGTATGTATGTATCAGCGATTTTAGCACAGGCTTATCCTCCTGTCAAGCGTTTTCGGACAATTCTATAAAATTATATCAGCAAAGCCCGGGACGGTCTTCCTCGTCCTCTTCCTCTTTTTTCAGCCATTTTTCGTAGGTTTCCTGCATGGAAGCCAGTATGCTCTGCCTTGTATCCTCCCGCATTTCGGGGAAGCACTCCTTCTGCTCCAGACATTTTTTCAGACGGATACAGGCAGGATAATAGAAGCAATCGGCGCAGTCCTCAAGCTGTTCCCGTGTTTCACGGAAGCTTTGCACCATGTTGTCGTCAAGCTCCTCGCTGTCGATATGCCCAACGAAATTATCCTCGCTGTAATGCTCGCAGAGTCCAAGCTCGCCATTTGGCAGTATAGTCAGCGAGTTTCCGCTGTCCGCCATACACATATTCACGGGTGTGACCTTTTTCAGCCCTCTGTGTGTTTTCAGACCATAGCTTTCCAGCCGCTCCGAAAGCCGGCGCTGCTTTTCATATATTCTGCGGCGCTCCTCCTCGGGGCGGATACGCTCCTTACTGCCCGAAAATTCAAACAGCACATGGCTGTATGCGTACAGCCCCTTTTTATCGGCAAAGCGCTTATGCAGCTCCTCTGCCAGCAGGAGCAGGTCTTCGGCATTGTGCTCGTCAAGATTCATTCGTATATGAACCTGAACGCCTGCGTCCAGCAGTCTTCCGATATTCGCCATAACTATTCTGTAAGGGCTTTCTCCGTCCTTGTAGATAAACGCCTTGCTGCGGTTGTAAACCTCCTCCGTGCCGTCCAGGGTTATCTGTACCCAGTTGAGCTTCCAGAGGTTTACTGCACGATTAACGGTTTCCTCATCAAACAAATATGCGTTGGAAATCATATCTGAGCGATACGCTATCCCTCGCTCCGACAAATCACCGCAAATAACGTCTATCACCTGCTTGTTGAACAGCGGCTCTCCGCCGAACCAGCTTAGCTTTACCTTTTCCCCGCCGCAATGCTCAGCAATATATGCGGCAGCCTTATGCGCCGTTTCCTCACTCATTGGTATGCGGGAACGACCCATTTCGTAGCAGTAGAAGCACCGTGCGTTGCAGTCGGTGGTGGTAAAAATGGTGTAATTGGTGACGTGCTGCGGCTTTTTATGTACCGTTTTGCGGATAAAGCGCACCTGATCTGCGTACTTTTTATCTTCAAGGGTCTGCGGCACTAAAAACCACTTGTCCCGCAGCTCAGAAATCCTGTCGGGCGCCGAATATTCCCCGGCTGTCAGCAGCAGCATTTCACGGGTCAGCACATGAAACAGAAGCACTCCGTCATCAGATGGCTTTGTCAGCACATATTTCATCAGCCGATAGCCGTTTTCGGAATTTCTCGGCTTTCCGAGCATCTTCAATACATTATCGGAGGGCGGCAGTATTGTCTGCATTTTTCTCACCTCTGGTTCATTTGTTCATAGTTAAGTATACTTCATCTTAGCCATTTCTGTCAATAGAGTTTATATGAAATTTTCAAAACGGAACGAAACGACATAAATATTTTTACGCACATACTGCCGCCTCGGGATTTTGCTTTCTGCGTTTTTGGTGCAGTTTGTACTGCAAAGGGAAACCGCCGGTGGCTGACCCTCGGATTACGAGAGCCGCCGCCCGGCGGAGCTGTTAATATTATCTGTTCTTACTCTGCTTTTTCTTCCTGCTTATAAGGGCAGTACCGCCGCTTACCAGCATAAGGGTAAGCAAGGGCATATTCTCATAGCCTGTTGGCGGGCAAATATCGTCGTCCTCGATTTCTTCAATTTCTTCGATTTTTTCCGCTTCCTCGGTTTCCTCCGCTGTTGCGTAAACGGTAAATTCTGCTGTTGCAGTACCGCTTTCGGACACGATAGCGAGCGTATGCCTGCCCACAGAAAGACCTGCAACAAAATCAGCCTTTAAGGTAACAACAGTACTTCCCTCTTTTACGGTATAATTCTTTTCGGAAAGAGTTTTTCCGTCAAGCTCAACCCGGATAAAGTCGTCGAAGGCTGCATTTGAACGGAAGGTAAGGGCTTTTCTCTCCCCCTTCGTTACGCTCTGTCCGTCGCCTTCAATAATTTCGGGCGAAAGCTTCGGAATTATCGTATCTTCAAGCTCAATTTCGTTTTTACCCTTCTTGTCGGAGAAGTTCTTGTCGCAATCTTCACAATGCCAGTACTCCTCGTTTCCGTTTTCGTCTGCGGTCGCTTCATTTTCGGGGACTTTCTCAAGGTTATGGTTCTTGCTGTCGGTTTCGCCGTAGGGCTTTCCGCAGATTTCACAGATAGCTCTTTCCGTGCAGGTAGCTGTTCCGCCGGAATGGTCGGAAAGGGTTGCTCCGCAGGTATCGCACTTGTGATCCCTGGGGCTTACGTCCTTGCAGGTGTGGGAATTTGAGGATGAGCTGCCGCCGCCTGTGGGGATAGAGGTATCTCTCCAATGTGCGGTAAGGGTAATTCCTGCAGCAGTATCATTTTCAGCCAGATCGCCGTATGTTGTGTAACTCGTGACAGCTGTATTTCCGCATTTCCAGCCCATAAACGCCCAGCCGCTCTTTGTGGGAGAAGAAATACCCTCCAGCACCTTATCTTCCCATGTTACGGTTTTATCATTTATGGTATTTCCGCCGTTTGTGTTGAAGCTGACGGTGTAGGTTTTCGCTTCCCACTTAGCCCAATATTCCTTTTCTCCCGTTTCGGTTTCGCTTATTGCAGTAACAGGGCTTCCCGTTAAAGCTTGGTTATCGTACCAGCCCTTGAAGCTGTAGCCTGCCTTGGTAACGTCTGTGGGGAGTGCTGCGCCCTGACCGTAAATGTACTTGTCAATATCGCCGCTGTTGATTGTGCCGCCGTTGGCGTCAAGGGCTACGTTGAAGGTTTTCGCTTCCCACTTAGCCCAATATTTCTTTTCTCCCGTTTCGGTTTCGCTTATTGCAGTAACAGGGATTCCCGTTAATTCTTCGTTATCGTACCAGCCCTTGAAGGTATAGCCTGCCTTGGTTACGTCTGTGGGGAGCGCTGCGCCCTGACCGTAGGTGTAGCCTGTGATATTGCCGCTGTTGATTGTACCGCCGTTGGTGTTAAGGGCTACGTTGAAGGTTTTAGCTTCCCACTTAGCCCAATATTCCTTTTCTCCCGTTTCGGTTGCGCTTATTGCAGTAACAGGGCTTCCCGTTAAAGCTTGGTTATCGTACCAGCCCTTGAAGCTGTAGCCTGCCTTGGTAACGTCTGTGGGGAGCGTTGCGCCCTGACCGTAGGTGTACTTGTCAATATCGCCGCTGTTTATTGTGCCGCCGTTTAACACGAAAGCCACATTATATGTAAGCGGGTCGAACAGTGCGTTAATTTTAACAGCCGTACCCGGCATTGTGAATTTGTTTTCGCTTATTGTTACAGTCGGTACAGAGTTCCATTGTTTAAACTCATAGCCTGTCGGAGTATCGGGAGTTAAAGTAATCTCGCTTCCTGCCTTGCCGTAGGTTTTCGTATTATAAACAGAGGCATCTCCGGCTGCTGTCGCATTTTCAAGGGTAAGAGGGTAATAAAGATTGTCTGCTGTTCCTGTGAAAGTACCGTCAACAAAGATTTTTCCGCTGTTGTCGATTGTTCCTTCATTTGTGGCAGTCACGCCCTCCGGGATTGTAAGGGTCTGATTTTCACCGATAGTAAGAGTTTTTCCGGTTGGAATGGTGAAATCCTCGCTTGGGGTGACGGCGGTGCCGTAGACCTTGCCCTCGTTGCCCTCGAAGATTATGCCGCTCCAATTGCTTTGGTTGCTCCGGTCGGCAATTGAGCTTGTAAATATTACTGCATTGCCGTTATTGGTATGGAAAGTTCCGTTGGCACCGTTTTCACCGCCGCCGCCGATACCGCCGCCGATACCCGGACTGGATGTACTGGTGGCTATGACTGTGCCGCCGGTGATGGTGACGGTGCCGTTTCCGCCATAATTGTAGCCGTAGCCGCCGCCGATACTCGGATCAGTGGAGCTAGTAGTGGAAGTGACAGTGCCGCCGGTGATGGTGACGGTGCCGTTTCCGCCATAATTGTAGCCGTAGCCGCCGCCGATGCCTCCGGTATATCCGTTACCGAGGGCGGCAGCGGTAACCGTGCCGCCGGTGATGATGACGGTGCCGTTGCCGCCGTTGGAACCTCCAAATCCGCCGCCGATGCCTCTGCCCTTGGAATAGGCATAGACGATACCGCCGTTGATGGTGACTGTACCGTTGCCGCCGTTGCGATGTCCATAGCTTCCGCCGATGGCTGCGCTCTCTCCACCGGCAGTGGCTGTAATCTTGCCGCCGGTGATGGTGACGGTGGCGTGTCCGCCATCATCATTGCCGAGGTTGCCTCCGATTCCGGCGTTATTGCTGCCGGAAGCGTCGGCGATCAGCTCACCCATATTGTCACCGGTGGACTGTGCGTAGATAGTAAGGGTGTTTGTTTCTTCCGCCCGAATACCGCCGTTAACCGTAAGCTTACAGCCGTCCGTCAATATCAGATGTACATTACCGCTGACGGTTACTCTGCTTCCGATGGTAACATTGCCGGCTGCAACATACCAGCCGTCATTTCCGTCATCTCCCCATGTTAAGTCATCGGCTGTTACCGTGGTGTACCCGGTTTTTGTGCCGGTCTGCCAGTTTTTACCGTTTTCGTCGCAGTAGCGATATTCCACACCGCCCTCTGCAAACACCGCCGTCGGCACAAGCATAAGCGCCATACAGATAGTCAGCATTATGGATAAAATCCGCTTTCTCATTTACTTTTCCTCCTTTGATACTGCAATAAGATTATATTTCGCTATAAAAAGCTCAAGGGCTTCCTTAAGCACTTCTATCTGTGATTTCAGGTAAAATTCGTCCTCAAACAAGGCAAAATGCACGCAAGCTCTTACCAGAATAAAAATAAGCGGCGTAAGCTTTTCCTGGGGAATACCTAAGTTTCCTTCTAAGCTTTTTGCATATTCGGTATAGCGCTTATCTACCCCCGCAAAGAATTTCTTTCCGTATTCACGGTATTTCGGGTGGGTGTAGACCTGGTACATAAGGCGGTATTTCTTGCCGTGCTTTTCCGCCGTCCAGTAGGGTATCTCGTCGATAAACCGCCACAAACCCTCAACGTCCGTGGGCGCCTTCGCCATAAAATCATCCTCCACCTTACTCATACAGTATTCGGTGGACTTTACGATGATGTCATCGAGATTTTCAAAATACTGGTAAAGACTTGAAACATTACAGCCGCAGGCGTCGGAAATAGCCTTTACGCCAACGCCGCCAAGCCCGTTCTCCGCATAGCAGTCAAAGCATTTTTCCATAATCTCGATTTGCTTACGTCTGCGGGCTTCTTCGTTTACAGTTCGCAACAGAGTTCCTCCTTTTTTCTGAATTAAAGCAAATGTTTGCTTACATTATAATTCAATTTGGCGGATTTGTCAAGTGGTGGGGATTTTTTTTGGGGGGAAGAAATAATATTCAAAGCTTAAAAAATATCATAATTTCAATTGCTCATTTTCCAAACACTTGAAAACTGCAAAAAAATTACCTGTAATATAAAAATAAGCGCGTGAAATAATACTATTGCAAGGGCAAAAGTCCTTGAAAACATCCAAAGAGGAATCTTAGTCTTCAATTTTCGGATAAGCTTTATTAAAAGTAAAAATCAGAAATTGAAAAGGATTTTCCAAAATGAAAGGAACGGTAATAAAAATGTCCAACGCTAACAAGAAGAATGCAGCTTTATCAAGCATCAAGATGCAGGCAGCCAACGAAGTAGGCGTGCCCCTTAAGGATAACGGCTACAACGGCGACCTTACTGCTAAGCAGGTTGGTTCTGTGGGCGGTCAGATGGTTAAGAAAATGATCGAATCCTACGAAAACTCCGCTAAGTAACTTGCATAAACTCACGGGGATAAAT
>JBJERK010000352.1:0-7571 GCA_051882255.1 Ruminiclostridium sp. | reverse complement strand
TTCTGTCTCAGCGGCAGGCTCAACTGCGCTTTTCGGCATTTCTGCCTTTTCCGTTTCAGTCCTTTTCTCTCTGACAGCAGGCACAGAGCTTCTGCTGCGCTTCTTGCTCTCAATTGAGAAAAGAACGTCTTCAACGGTATCTCTGCGGGGAGAAGTATTTTCGCCGCTTTCGGAGTTTTCTTCCCTGTCTTTATCGAACTTGCCGCTATGTAGGTATGCGGCAAGGCTTTCTATATCGTTGTATTCCTTATCTTCCACAAAAATCTTCCTTTCCGCAGAAAAATCCCTTTTCGGTAATAACAGTTTCTAAGCTTATATCAAATTCGCCAACCGGCACACTGCCGCAGAATTCTTCATAACAAATACCGATAGCAGTACCATTGTAGTTTTTCAGAAATCTGTCGTAAAATCCTCCGCCGTAGCCCAGCCTGCAGCCCTTTTCATCAAAGCGCAGGGCAGGGGTGATGCAGACCGAGCGGGAAAAGTCGGTTATTTCCTCGCCGTCTGCGGGTTCCTCAACGCCGTGACTGCCAGAAACAAGCTCAGACAGGCTCTTTATAGCAAGAAACCGCATATTCTTCCCCTCGCATTTCGGAACTGCAACGGTTTTTCCCTCGGAAAGGGCAAAGGCTATGAGCCGCCTTGTATCAACCTCAATGGGCGAGGAAGCGTAGGTAAGAATAACCTCAGCCTGATTTACGGCAGAACTGCTCTTAAGAATAGTATATATTTTTTCGTCAAGAAATTCCTTGTAATTTTTATCCATATTCCGCCTGCGGAGCGTAAGCTCCTTTCGGAGAGCCTTCTTAGCGGCGGAAATTTCCTGCTCTGTCATATACAGCGCATAGCGGCTCTTACCTTATCGGAAGCCGCCTTACCCTTAAGCACCTCTGCAAGCTTAAGCCCGAATTCCACAGCAACACCTGCGCCTCTTGCTGTAATTATCTTCCCGTCAGCCTCAACAGGCGCACCTGTGAATTCTGCACCAAGAAGAAAATCCTCAAAGCCGGGGAAGCAGGTAGCCTTTTTGCCGGTGAGCAGATTTTTCTTGCCTAAAACCGAGGGGGCAGCGCAGATAGCACCGATATATTTGTCTTTTTCGGTGCAGTAGTCGATTGCGTCCTGCACGGTTCTGCTCTTTTCAAGGTTAAGTGTTCCGGGCATACCGCCGGGAAGAACAATCATATCAATGTCCTCGCTTGGCGCAAAGTCAACCTCGGTAATATCCGGGATAACCGAAATTCCGTGGGAGCCTGTAATGACCTCCTCGCCTATGCCAACTGTAACAACATCAAGTCCGCAGCGCCTTAAAATGTCGATAGGTGCAATTGCCTCAGTTTCCTCAAAGCCATTTGCAAGAAAAACGTATACCATAGTAATTTCTCCTTATTTTATAGTTATTCTGAACTTTTCTTCCATAAAGCAGGGGTAGTAGGACTGCTTTGCTTTCCGTAAATTTTCTTCCCCCATATCCTCCTCACGGTTTATATACCTGTAGCCGTGGACGGAATTCAGAAGGAACTGCCTGTTTATCATAGGGTAAGCGCCCTGATAATCGGTAAAAGCCTTTTCGACGTGAACAACAAAGGTGTCGCTGTTCACAGGTTCACCGAATGTGAACGCCTGTATCTTCCCGTTGACGCGGATAAGCCCGCCGATATAGCCTAACTGCCAGAAATTCTTAAGCCCCGTTCTTACTGCACATGACTCGTCCATTATTCCAAGATTGTTCACGCAGTCGTTCCTTCTGCACCATTCCTCGTTCATTTCCGAACATTCCCCGATATTTTCGGGTGTAATTTCCTCGTAGCTCCAGTCGTTCTCGGAAAATCTTGCGATATGGTTTCTTTTCCCGTGATATTTTTTGCCCTTAAGCTCTGTAAGGTCATCGTAGCTGTAGATATAGTCGTAAAAATCGGGGTTTGTGCTTATTTCCGCCGCTTTTCCGTACATTTCCGAAACGGTAAGCATAGAAAGCTTTCCGCAGGAGGAAATTACGAAGGGAATATTATTTTTTGTGCAGTAGGCTTTCATCTCCGAAAGCACTTCCGCAATATCGCCGCTTCCTGCGGGGAAGAAGAAGCCCTCCTCGGATTTTGCTATATAAAAGTCTTTAAATTTCGCTATTTTTATTCCGTAAATCTGTCGCCAGCAGTAGTTGTTTCCAAAGGTGTACTCGCACCCTCTGAAATCCGATTTTTTCAGCAGAGCGTCAATCCATTCCTTATCTGAAAGCTCAATATCCCTGAATTCAAGCATTTGTTGTTTCCTTTATGAGGGCAAAAAGCTCCTCGTTTATCTCCTCTATTGTTCTCGGCTCTTTGTTTTCGCTGCACTTAACTATGCTCCAGCCGCATTTTTCAGCGGTATATAAAGCGGCGCTGCGGCAGGCGGAAAGAAAAGCCGTATCTCTTTCGTGTATATCCTTTTTGCTTTCGTCCCCGCCGTAGCGCTTGGAAAGCAGCTTCTGAGAAACCTCTATGGGCATATCCAGAAAGATAGTCCTGTCGGGCTTCGGCATACCCAGCTTACTATATTCAAAGTCAAAAAGCCAGTCAAGATACCCTTCCCACTTGTCCTTACTTAGCTTTGTCATCTGGTAGATAGCGTTGGAGGAGGTATATCTTGCGGAAATTACGGGAGAACCGCTTTCGTAAAGCGCTCCCCAGTGGGTCTTATAGCTTGTGTAGCGGTCAACGGCATAAATTGCGCTTGCTGAGTAGGCACTTATCTCGGGGTTGTCCTCTTTAAATGCGCCGCTTAGATAGTCGCTTACAATTCTGCCGCTGTTTGTATTATAGTAGGGAAAGGTGATAAAATGCGCGACCGGAAGCCTTTTTTCAAGTATTTCCAACTGGGTTGACTTACCGCAGCCGTCAAGTCCCTCGATAACAATAAGCTTATTCATGAATACATTCACCTCGACAAAATTATACTATTTTATTTTATCACATTTAGCGGTTGCAGTCAAGATAAAACCGCTGATTTTCTGTAAACGAAAGAACCGCTCCCGTGAAAAACACACGAAAGCGGTACTGTCATATCATTTTATCTATTATCTCGATTGCCTTATCAAGAGAAGCAAGCTTAATCGTCCTGCTCTGAAGCTCAGGCTCGATTTCCTTCATATCCGGTATGTAGAAGCATTTTATCCCCGCCGCAAGGGCTGCCCTTACGCCGTTTGAGCTGTCCTCAAAGATAACGCATTCATCGGGAGAAGCCCCCGCTTTTTCGGCTGCCTTAAGGAAAATATCGGGAGCGGGCTTTCCGTTTTCAATCTCGTCTCCGCCCACGATAAAGTCGAACCTGTCGCCGATTCCAGCTTGTTTAAGGCAGAACTGCGCTTCCTCGTGCATTGACGAGGTTGCCACAACCGACCTTATTCCCCTGGAAATAAGATAGTCGCTAAGCTCTGTAAAGCCTTTCTTTACGGGTATTCCGTTTTCAAGCTCGTATTCCTTTACAAGCAGGTTTACATACTCGTAATGCTCCCAAATATCGAAGCTTTCGCCGAAATAGCCTTTCAGCAGAGTATCCATTGAGGGGTAGTTAAGCCCGATACATTCTTTCAATATTTCATCTGTTGCAGGATACCCACGTTCCTTAAGGGCAGAAACCCACATTTTAAGGTGCAGCGGTTCGGTATCAACAACAGTCCCGTCCTTATCGAATATTACAGTAGTAACTTTAGCAAGCACTGTTCATACCTCACGCTTTTCTGAACACTCTCGACGAACGAGCAGCTACGGGAACGCTTCCTGAAAGGTCAAATTCCTCGCCGGACAGAATATCTACGAACCTGCCGCCTATGTTTACGTTGAAGCTTACGTCTTCTCCAGCGTTAATCATAGCTACAACAATATCCCCGTTCAGCTCTCTTGCAAAGGCGTAGTTGTGGTTCTGAAGCTGGAGCTGGCGGTAGCTTCCGCCGCAAAGCGGCTCGCTTTCGGTGTGGAACTTTGAAAGCTTCGCGATATGCTCGGTAAGCTCGTTGTCTGCTTCTGCCACAAAGGGAACACGAAGCCCGTCATCGCCGTTCTTCTTGTCAGCCTCCCAGCCGTACTCGCTTCCGTAGTAAACCGCAGGAATGCCCGGCATCGTGTAAAGCAGGGTGTAAATGGATTTGAGGTGTTCCTTGTTTTTCAGCATGGTTGCAATACGGCTTACGTCGTGGTTGTCAAGGAAGGTGTAGAGGTGTTTTCCTCGGTAAATGCACCAGTTTTCGCTGCCGAACTGCCTGTTTATCGAATGGGCAATCTCAAACATGTTCATATCATTGAAGCTTGAGAACAGTCCCTTGTAGCACTCGTAATTTGTAACGCTGTCCAGCATTTCAGGATTCATCCAACGGTTGTAATCCCCGTGTAATGTTTCGCCCATAAGCCAGAAGTCGTTTTTAAGCCATTTGCAGTGACCTCTAAGCTCTTTCAGGAAGTTGAGGTCGAGACAGTATGCCACGTCAAGGCGCAGTCCGTCAATATCAAACTCCTTGACCCAGCCGGAAATGCAGTCCTTAAGGTACTGCTTAACCTCGGGGTTGTAAAGGTTAAGTTTTACAAGGTCGTAATGACCCTCCCAGCCGTCATAGTGGAAGCCGTCGTTATATGGGGAATTGCCGTCGTGGATATGGAACCAGTCCTTGTAGCGGCTGTTCCATTTGTTCTCTCTCACGTCCTTGAAAGCCCAGAAATCTCTGCCCACGTGGTTGAAAACTCCGTCGATAACTACTTTAATTCCGTTTTTGTGCAGTTCTTTGCAGACCTTCGCAAAATCCTCGTTTGTGCCAAGGCGCCTGTCGATTTTTGTGTAGTCGTTGGTATCGTAGCCGTGGCGTACGGACTCAAAAACCGGTCCGAAGTAAACTGCGTTGCAGCCAAGCTTCCTGATATGGGGGATATTGTCGATAACCGACAGTATTTTCCCCGTAGGAGCGCTTGTACCGTCGTTGGGCTGAAGCTCCCCACAGTAGCCAAGGGGATAAATGTGATAAAAAGACGCTTTTTCAAACCATTCCATAAAATAGTTTTTCCTTCCTTTGTTCATTATATTTTTATATTAAAAGGCAGTACCTTTCAATTCCTTTAGTATTGCGCTTGAGGAGCGTTCCTCCGCCTCAATGAAGTTTATCGGCTCGTTTTATGCCAAAGACAGCCGAAATACCTCATTTTATTACTTCGTAAAGCGACAGCGCAGCCTCAAAAACCGGCAGCTCAGTGGAAAGTACGGTAACATTCTGCTGTTTCGCCTTTTCCGCCGCTGTTTCGTCAAGTGAAACTCCCTCGCAAAGCACTATGCAGGCACAGTCCGCAAGCACGGATACCGCAATTGTGTTGATATTTCCCATAACCGTAAACCAGGCGCAGCCGCTGCTTGCCCTGCTCATAGCAAAACTAAGAAGGTCGCAGGAAAAGGGCTTTGTTATCTCGGTTTCCCCGTTTTTGCCATCGTTAACAAGGGTGAACATATTCTTTTCAATAAGTTCGCTTACTTTCATACTGCCGCACCATACAAAGTTGTTCATAAATTAAAGCCAAATGAACAAAATATCAATCTCATAGTCCGAAATCCTGCGTAAAGCCGAAGCCGTAAGACTGACAGCTATATTCACAATTATAACATATCTGAATTGATATGTAAAGCTGAAAAAATCTTTTGATTTTTGTGCAGAATGTCTAAATCCAATTTATATGTTGGCAGTAGGCGGGAAATGCGGTATTATTTGCTTTTTGTTGAAAATTGCCAAAAAATGCCTGACTTTTTAGTAAGATATAATGAATAGCTTTTTTATCTGTTTTATGTTATACTGTTTTTATATACCGCGATGGGTTATTTGATATATCCGGCGGTTAATCATAAGGAGGTTCTATAATGGGTTCCACACAGAAAAAATCAGTGCCCTTTAGTGGTACCGCCGAGCAGGAAAAAGCGCTCCGCGATATGATTAATGAGCACAAGGGTCAGCAGGGTGCGCTGATGCCTATTCTTCAGAAGGCTCAGGAGATTTACGGCTATCTTCCTATGGAGGTTCAGTCCATGATTTCTGAGCAGACAGGCATTCCTATGGAGAAAATCTACGGCGTTGCCACATTCTATTCACAGTTCACACTTTATCCCAAGGGCAAGTACAAGATTTCCGTATGTCTTGGTACAGCATGCTACGTTAAGGGCTCCGGCGACGTACATAACAAGCTTAAGGAATTGCTCGGAATCGACGAGGGCGAATGTACTCCCGACGGCAAGTTCTCTCTTGACGCATGCCGCTGCATCGGCGCCTGCGGTCTTGCTCCCGTAATGACAATCAACGACGACGTTTACGGAAAGCTTACCGTTGACCAGCTTGAAGGCATTTTAGCCAAGTACGCCGACTGATATGCTTCCCGAAATATCTCTGAACATTCTCGACGCGGCTCAGAACTCTATAAGTGCAGGCTCTGCGCTTATTGAGATTTCGGTTGATATTGATACAGCCTCGGACAGCCTTACCGTTATTGTAAAGGATAACGGCTGCGGTATGAACGAGGAACAGCTGAAAGCTGTTACCGACCCCTTTTATACAACCCGCAAGACCCGTAAAATCGGTCTTGGCGTCCCATTTTTCAAAATGGCGGCGGAAAATACCGGCGGAAGCTTTGAAATAAGCTCAGCGGTAGGGCAGGGGACAATCGTAAAAGCGGTTTTCGGTCTTTCCCATATCGACAGAATGCCCCTTGGTGATATGACCTTTACGGTTCATTCCCTTATAACCCTGAACAGTGATATTGATTTTCTTTACTGCTACTCGGTTGACGGAAGGAGCTTTACCCTTGATACAAGGGAATTTAAGGAAATACTCGGCGGAGTCCCGCTTAATTCCACCGAGGTTTCGGAGTATATAAAGTCATATCTTGACGAGAATACCCGTGAGATAAACGGCAGCGCAGTTTACTGATACTCGTTCATGAAAGGAATGTAATACTATGAAAACGCTTGAAGAATTAATGGCAATCCGCAATAAGATGCAGAACCAGGTAAACCTGAGAGCAGAAGACAGATCAGCTACAAAAGTTGTAATCGGTATGGCTACCTGCGGTATCGCTGCAGGAGCAAGACCTGTTCTCAAGGCTTTTTCCGACGGTGTTCAGGAAAAGGGCTTAAAGGACGTTATGGTTACACAGACAGGCTGCGTCGGACTTTGCCAGTACGAACCCATTGTTGAGGTTATACAGCCCGGCAAGGAAAAGGTTACATACATCAAGATGACAGCAGAAAAGGCTGCAGAAGTTATCGAGCAGCACCTTATCGGCGGAGATGTTGTTTCCAAGTACACAATTAATAATTCCGAATTAAAGTAATTTTTTGAAAGGAAATTCTGATATGTATCGTTCACAAGTTTTAATTTGCGGTGGTACAGGCTGTACCTCCTCGGGCAGCGTGAAGATTGCTGAAAAGCTTGAGGAGGAAATTGAAAAGAACGGTCTTGCCGACGAAGTTAAGGTAGTTAGAACAGGCTGCTTCGGTCTTTGCGCTCTCGGTCCTGTTATGATTGTTTACCCCGAGGGCACCTTCTACTCAATGGTTAAGGTAGAGGATAT
>JBJERK010000351.1:0-7572 GCA_051882255.1 Ruminiclostridium sp. | reverse complement strand
GGCTTTCCCTTTGGCAGTCCGTATCCTGCACAAAGGTTCATAATAACCCCGCCGTGGGTAATAACCGCCGCCTTAGTAACCTGATCGTGCATCATATCCTTGAAAATTTCTTCCAGCCCGTCAAGACACCGTAGGGTAAAATCTCCGAAGCTTTCTCCTCCCGGGGCAGCTGCCTCATATCCTCCTTTAAGCCATTCGGCGTATTCCGGCAGGTCCTGCAATTCCTCCGCAGTCTTGCCCTCAAACTCCCCGAAATCACATTCCGCAATATTGTCAATCTGCTTGACGTACCTGTCCGGATAGATTATATCCGCAGTTTCAAGACAGCGCTTAAGGGGGCTCGAATAAACCTTCTGAACGTCGGGATAAAGCCTGTCGTGGGCATAGCGGGTTATAGCGTAATAGCCCTCGTCGCAAAGGGGCAGGTCGGTAAGCCCGATATATTTTCCCTCTAAATTGCCCTCGGTTATTCCGTGACGAATGAGATAAATTGTGTAATTTTTCATATCTTACGTCCTTTCTATATAATTCACACCGAAAACAAGGAGCATAAATGCCATTCTGCCCTGTTTTACGGCGATTTCAGTCGATTTTTAATTAAAACAGACAATTTAAACAATATAACTTTGTTTTTTTGTCGAATTTGCTACTTTACAATGTGATAAAAATTGATTATAATATACTGCGTGTGCAATAATTGTCCGCAGGACAGTTATTGCCTCAAAGCCTGAAAATCAGGCTTTGAGTTGGCTTAAAATTGCACTTTGTGAAATTTTAAGCCGCACGCACTACTTGATGTCAAGCTCATTTCGTCCCAAAGGACGAACTAAAGTGCAAGGATTTATTATTAATATTTAAAGAAATCCTTGCACTTTAGTAACTTCTGATAGGCTTTTTGCCTATCAGAAGTTAATGAGCAGACATTAATATACAGTGCGACATTTTACGAAAGGTATTCAGACTGTCGATAAACCGCCTCTGTTTGCAACTGACGGCTTCTCGGCAGCCTGAAAATTGACTTTTCTGCAAGCTGAGGTATATTATTAGATGAACACTGATTTTCCGAGAATACTGACTCTGCTCCGCAAGGAACGGCATTTAAGCCAGAAGGACGCCGCTGAGGCTCTTGGAGTAGCCCAGGCGCTTTTATCCCACTACGAAAAGGGAAAGCGGGAGTGCGGGCTTGATTTCCTTGTAAAAGCGGCAGACTATTATAACGTATCCACAGATTATCTTTTAGGCCGTTCCGCTATGAGCACGGGACGGGTTATTGCCGAAAGCGATATTCCCGAGCCTCAGACAAACGAGCGTGCCCGCTTCGGCGCAGATATTTCCCTTACCCTTTCCAAAAAGCTGCTCACTAACAGTATTGACGTAATTTACAGCCTTATGGGAAAAATCGGCAATTCAAAGCTTAACTCCGCCATTACAAATGTGCTGAACTACACGGTTTACAAGGTTTTCCGCATAGTTTTCCGCAGCAACAAGGCGAATAATCTCACAATGTTTGAGCTTGCGGACGAAAAGGCTTGCCACCTGTCCGACGCAGGAATACACATAGCCGAGGGAGAAGCTGCTGCTGCAATAAAGACTGCTGCGGCGGAAAGCCCCGAAATTTCAACGGTTACGATAGAAAGCGATTTCCCTCAGCAGGCGCCTGCTCTCCTTTGCCTTGTAAAGAGCAGCGAAACCCAGCTGAAAAAATTACTTTAAACAGAGTTTTGATAAACACAAATGCATTTGCAGAAAAAGCTTCTGCAAATGCATTTTTTGTTTTGATATTGCCTAATATCAGTAGTTGAGTCCGAGCTTAAGTGCAGTAAGATTAGCCTCGGTAAGGTCTGCCTTCTTAGGCGGAATAACCTTCTTTATAGCCTTTTCGATAACTGCCTCGTCTGTAAGTCCGCACTCCTTGAGAAGCTTGCCTGTAAGGATAATATTCGCCATTCCCTTAAGGTTATTTTCGTTTGCAAGTCCTGTTGCGGGAACGTAAAAGCACTTGATGTCCGTTCTGTCGGTGCTGCCCTCAACAAGGGTGCTGTCGATAAACGCCATACCGCCTGCCTTTACAGCGCCGATAAACTTGTCGAAGCTGGGAGTGTTCATAACCAAAAGCTCGGTAGGCTCAAGAATAAGGGGAGAGCCTATCGGGTCGTCGCTTACTGTAACGGAGCAGTTGCAGGTACCGCCGCGCATTTCCGGACCGTAGGAGGGAAGCCAGGAAACCTCCTTGCCTGCGTAAAGTCCGATGTATGCAAGCAGCTTTCCTGCAAAAAGAATACCCTGACCGCCGAAGCCTGCAAGTAAAAATTCGTTTGTCATCTTACAGCGCCCTCCTTATAAACTCCGAGAGGATAGTAGGGAATCATTTCGGTTTTAAGTCTTTCAATCGCCTGAACGGGCGTCATTCCCCAGTTTGTGGGGCAGGTTGAAAGAACCTCGATAATTGAGAAGCCCTGCTTGTTTTTCTGGAACTCGAAGCCCTTTCTTATCGCTTTTTTTGCAATAGCGATATTTTTAGGGTCGATTACGGTTACACGCTCTGCAAGTGCAACGCCGTCAAGCTGGGACAGCATTTCGCACATTTTTACGGGGAAGCCTTCGATTGCGGTATTTCTTCCGTAGGGAGTGGTCTGTGTAACCTGTCCGGGAAGGGTTGTGGGCGCCATCTGTCCGCCTGTCATACCATAGGTGGTGTTGTTGATAAAGATAACGGTGATGTTTTCGCCTCTTGTTGCAGCGTGAACTGTTTCGGCAGTACCGATTGCTGCAAGGTCGCCGTCGCCCTGATAGGTGAATACGAACTTGTCCGGGTTGGCTCTCTTGATGCCTGTTGCAACAGCGGGAGCACGTCCATGTGAAGCCTCCATCATATCGCATGCAAAATAGTCGTAAGCCATAACGGAGCAGCCAACGGGGCAAACGCCGATTGTATCACCCTCGATACCCATTTCGTCAATTACCTCGGCAACAAGCCTGTGTACTATACCGTGGGTGCAGCCGGGGCAGTAGTGAAGATATGTATCGGTAAGGGCATTAGGTCTTTTAAATTCGGGCATTATTCCTTACCTCCCATTTCCTTGATTTTAGTAAGAATATCAGCGGGAGCAGGAACAACGCCGCCTGTTCTTCCGTAGAATTCAACGGGCTTTGAGCAGTTGATTGCAAGCTTAACGTCGTCAACCATCTGTCCCATTGACATTTCAACAACAAGAACCTTTTTTGCGTTCCGTACCGCTTCGTTAATTTCCTTTTCGGGGAAGGGCCAGAGGGTTACGGGTCTGAAAATACCTGCCTTTATACCCTCCTTGCGTGCAGCGTCAACAGCGGACTTTGCAAGTCTTGCGGTTGAGCCGTATGCAACAACAACAATTTCAGCGTCCTCGCAGTAGTCGGAAACCGCCATTGTGTGCTTTGCCTTTAAGTCCTCGTAGCGCTTGAAGCGTTCCTGTACAGTAGCTTCAAGCTCAGGAGCCTGTAAGTAAAGGGAGTTTATAATGTTGTGCTTTCTCTTGCCGCCGTGGCCGTTAGCAGCCCAGGGCTTGTTCTCAGCGGTGGACATCTTGATTTCGGCGTCGTCGAATTCAACCGGCTCCATCATCTGTCCCAAAAGTCCGTCGGCAAGAACAACTGCGGGCATTCTGTATTCGTCTGCAAGGTCGAAAGCCTTAGTAACCGTATCAGCCATTTCCTGAACGGAGGAGGGAGCAAGCACGATAACGTGGTAGTCGCCGTGGCCTATTCCCTTTGTAATCTGCCAGTAGTCCGCCTGTGAGGGCTGAATACCGCCAAGACCGGGACCGCCTCTCATAACGTCAATGATAACGCAGGGAAGGTCAGCGCCTGCAATATAGGAAACGCCTTCTGATTTAAGGGAAATTCCGGGAGAGGAGGAGGAGGTCATACATCTGATACCCGAGCCTGCGCAGCCGTAAACCATATTGATAGCTGCAACCTCGCTTTCAGCCTGTAAAAATACGCCTCCCACCTTGGGCATACGCTTTGAAAGGTATGCGGAAATTTCTGTCTGGGGAGTAATCGGGTAACCGAAGAAGCACTTGCAGCCTGCTCTTAAAGCAGCCTCAGCCAAAGCCTCGTTGCCCTTCATCAAGCTCTTTTCAGCCATTATTTTCCACCTCCTGAAACAGTAATAGCGCAGTCGGGACACATCATAGCGCAGAGAGCGCAGCCTATACAGGCAGCCTCATCGGTGCACTGAGCTGTGTAGTAGCCCTTTTTGTTCAGCTTTTCCTGCTGAATGCTGACAATTTTTTTCGGGCAGGCGGTAACGCAGAGTCCGCAGCCCTTGCAGCGGTCAAATTCGACCGTCATTTTTGCCATAAGACCATTCCTTTCTTTTGTTTATATCGAAACTGTAACGGAGCAGTACTGCCCCAACAGCTCTTAGTCATTAATTCCAAGCGGTTTTAACATATATTTCAACCGGGTAGGGAGCGGGCGCATTTACGGGAAGCGCCTCCTTTATCGCCGCAGTCGCCATTATCGGCAAGGAGCAGGCGGCGGAAACCTTTTCCGCAAAGGGTAGCGAAGCCGCAACCGTTTCCGCTGTCGTTTCAAAGCCTAAGCAGGAATTGTTCACGATACCCGTGCATAAAAGCCCCGAGGCAGCTTCAATTTCCCGCATAAGCTGCAAGGCGTCCTCCGGCTCTTTCGTAAGATAGCGGTACTTGTTGATAACGTAAAGAATCTGTGTGCTTTCGCACTCCCTTATTGCAGGAGCGTATCTGCCAAGCGCCTTTGCGCCCTCGTCGTCGCCGCCGACGTCGATAATAACGCTGTCGTACTCGTCAAGAAGGCTCCTTACCGAAATATTCAGAGCGGGTATATCAAGGTTTGAGTTTGCGTAGGCGGGAGCTTTAAGGACAATTCCCCGCTTTTCAAACATTTCCTCGAAATCCGCAGTCCTGAAATAGGGGTTTACTATATCAAGGTCAACCACCACGCATTTTTTTCCCTGTGCGGCGGTATCAAGCGCCAGATTTACAGCGAAATTTGTTTTTCCCGAGCCGTAATGGCCGGTAATAACCGTAAGCTTTTTAAAATCCATCTGCAATTTTCCTTTCGGGCAATTACTCATTTCCGACCTTCGGTCAGTTATTAATAACACCAATAATATAGTATATCACAAAAAACCGCAGATGTAAAGAAAATTATTTTATAAACATTGAAGCTATTGCGGTTAATCTGTACTGAATGTCGCTTATATCAATCTGACTGAAATCAATTCCGCTTTCGTTTATGATAGATGTGATAATTGTGGCAAACAGAGCGCCGAAAATCAGCATCATAATTATTGCCAGACCAACGGAAATAAGCTCAACGATAAGCAGCGCCTTGCAGTACTTCGAGCGTACCGTTGGACCGTCGCCGAAAGCCCATACAAGAGCGAGAATTATGCTGATTATTCCGAAAAAGGAGGTTGCGATAATTGTCCACACCCATTTTCCCAGAGTCATTTCCTCCTGCTGCGGGGGCATGTACTGAGGAGCGGCGCCGGGCTGACCGTATGTATACTGCTGATTCTGCTGAGGCTGCTGAGCCTGCTGATAGTACTGCTGCTGATTATCCTGCTGGGGTACGGGTGCAGGAGGTGTAACAACCTCGTTCTGGGAGTTCTCTCCGCAGTTAGGGCAGAAACGCTCGTCGTCCATCATGAAGTTTCCGCATTTAGCACATCTTTTAGCCATAATAAATCTATCCTTTCCCATTTTTGCCGCCTTCTTCTTCATAGCGGCGATACAAATTAATAATACCACATTTTTGCAGAAAAATCAATCGTTTCCTGCAAAAAAATGACTGTTTTAAAAGAATTTTTATATTTTCCACAAAATTTTAAAAAGGTACTTGAAATCAAAAAAGTCTTGTAGTATAATAAGAACATATTTTTGCAGGATTTTGAAGCAAATCCTGCAAAACAGAGCTGAATTAATATGATGGAAAGGGAAAAACGCTATGAACACCAAGTATATTTTCGTTACGGGAGGAGTTGTTTCGGGACTGGGAAAGGGCATAACCGCCGCTTCGCTGGGACGGCTGCTCAAGAACAGGGGCTACAGGGTAACCATCCAGAAATTCGACCCCTATCTGAACGTTGACCCGGGAACTATGAGCCCCTATCAGCACGGCGAAGTTTTCGTAACCGACGACGGTGCGGAGACTGACCTTGACCTTGGACACTACGAGCGCTTTATCGACGAAAACCTGTCTATGAACAGCAACGTTACCACGGGCAGAATATACTGGAACGTTATAAATAAGGAAAGGCGGGGAGATTATCTCGGCGGAACGGTTCAGGTTATCCCCCATATCACCAATGAAATAAAGGAGCGGGTTTATCGCGCGGCAAACTCCAACGGGGAGCAGGTTGACGTTGTAATAACCGAAATCGGCGGCACGGTAGGCGATATTGAGAGCACCCCCTTCCTCGAGGCTATCCGTCAGGTTTCCTACGAAAAGGGCAGGGAAAACGTAATCTACATTCACGTTACCCTCGTTCCTTTTATCTCGGGAAGTGACGAGCTTAAGACGAAACCTACCCAGCACAGCGTTAAAACTCTTCTATCCCTCGGTATCCAGCCTACTATTCTTGTGTGCAGGAGCGAAATGCCCATTCCGCAGGATGTAAGAGGAAAAATTGCAAGCTTCTGCAACGTTCGGGCTGAGGACGTAATACAGAATCTTACCGCTTCTTCTCTTTATGCAGTACCTCTCATGCTGGAAAACGAGGGACTTGCAAAGGTTGTCTGCGAGCATTTAGGCATGGAAAATCCCGAGCCGGAGCTTGAGGAGTGGAAGGCTATGGTGCATAAGCAGGAAAATGCCACAGGAAAGGTAACAATCGGACTTGTTGGTAAGTATGTTGCTCTCCCCGACGCATATCTTTCCGTAATGGAATCTCTGCGCCACGCTTCCTTTGCACAGGACGCTGCGGTTGACATAAGGCTTATAAATGCAGAGGAGGTTACAGCGGAAACTGCGGAGAGCCTGCTTAAGGACTGCGACGGAATTTTAGTTCCCGGCGGCTTCGGCGACAGGGGAATCGAGGGAAAAATTCAGGCTGTCCACTACGCAAGAGTGAACAAGATACCCTATTTTGGTATTTGCCTTGGTATGCACATGGCAACCATTGAGTTTGCACGTTATGTAATCGGCTTAAAGGACGCTAACAGCGCAGAATTTTACGACGGCGAGAATGCGGTTATAGATATTATGCCCGACCAGCGGGGAGTTGATATGGGCGGCACAATGCGGCTTGGATTGTATCCCTGCAAGCTTGATGAGGACTCAATAAGCCGCAATGCCTACGGAGATAATCTTATCTACGAGCGCCACCGCCACCGCTACGAGTTCAACAACAAGTTCCGCCAGCAGTTCACCGATAATGGTTTTGTTCTTGCAGGACAATCCCCCGACGGCAAGCTTGTGGAGATAGTAGAGCTGCCAAAAGAGGTTCATCCCTGGTTTGTGGCTGTTCAGTTCCACCCCGAGTTCAAGTCCCGTCCCAACCGTCCCCACCCGCTGTTCTCCGGCTTTATCGAGGCTTCGATTAAG